>JAGWZT010000440.1 GCA_018971925.1 Lysobacteraceae bacterium
TCCAGCGGCGTCACGTTCACGATGATGCCGCAGCGCGCATAGGTACTTTTGCCGAGACAAATGGTGAGCACGTTGCGCGGAATGCGGAAGTATTCGACGGTGCGCGCAAGCGCGAACGAGTTGGGCGGAATAATGCAGCAGTCGCCGGTGAAATCCACGAAGTTGCGCGAATCGAAGTCCTTCGGATCGACGATGGTCGAATTGATGTTGGTGAAGATCTTGAACTCGCCCGCGCAACGCACGTCGTAGCCATAGCTCGACGTACCGTAGGACACGATGCGGCCGCCACCGTTGTGCTTGACCTGGCCCGCCTCGAACGGTTCGATCATGCCGTGCTGCTCGGCCATGCGGCGGATCCAGTTGTCGCTCTTGATGCTCATGCCGGCTCGCGTGCTCGGAACCCAGAATCGGGAACCACGTAGCATATTGATCGCCCCCTTCCAGCGGAAGGGGGTCGGCGCGTCCGCGCCGGGGATGTCGTCGCGCGCCCTGGCGACGTGAAGGCGTCAATCATCGACGATGCGGATGTTGGGTACGCCGGTCATGTCGCGCTCGGCCTGCAACGACAGGCGCGCTGTCGTGTTGCGGGCGATTTCGCGGTAACGCATCGCGAGATCGGAATCCGGCATCGCGGAAACGGTGGGATTGCCGCCGTCGGCCTGCTCGCGAATGCGGATGTCCAGCGGCAGTGAACCCAGCAGCGGAACCCCGTATTGCCCGGCCATGCGCGCGCCGCCACCTTCGCCGAACACGGGTTCTTCGTGGCCACAATTCGAGCAAACGTGCGTGGCCATGTTCTCGATGATGCCGAGCACCGGCACCTGCACCTTCTCGAACGCCTTCAAACCTTTTTTTGCATCCAGCAACGCGATGTCCTGCGGCGTGGTGACGATCACCGCGCCCGCCACCGGCACGCGCTGCGTGAGCGTCAACTGGATGTCGCCGGTGCCGGGCGGCATGTCGACGACGAGGTAATCGAGATCGCGCCAGCGGGTCGCAGTCAGCAGTTGCGTCAACGCCTGCGTCACCATCGGGCCGCGCCACACCATCGGAGTGTCCTCGCCGACGAGAAACCCGATCGACATCACCTGCAGGCCATGGTTGGTCATCGGGATGATGGTCTTGCCATCCGGCGATTCGGGGCGTCCGGCGATCCCCAGCATCAGCGGCTGGCTCGGGCCGTAGATGTCGGCATCCAGCACACCGGCGTTCGCGCCTTCCGCCGCGAGCGCGAGCGCAAGGTTCACCGCGACCGTGGACTTGCCCACGCCGCCCTTGCCGGATGCGACCGCGATGATGTTCTTGACGCCTGGCAGCGGCATCAAATTGCCCTGCACCTTGTGCGTCGCGATGCGTGAAGTCACCGAAACCGCGGCCTGCGCGATTGCGGGATCGTTCTCCAGCGCCGCCTTGATCCCGGCCGCAAACGTCTTGCGCCAATCGGCCGCCGGGTAGCCCAGCGTGATCTCCACCGCCACGCGGTCGCCATCCACGCCCACCGCATGGATCGCGCCGCCTTCGGCCAGCGAGACGCCGTTGTGCGGATCGATGATTCCGCCAAGGATTTCGCGGACGCGGGTTTCGGTGAGGGTTGCCATGGCGCGGTACGGAGCAAAGACAGCTTTCGATTATGCCAGACAGACCCGCGCCATCCTTGATGCCGGTCATTCGAAACCGGCCGCGCGACAGTTGACGCGCACCGCGGGGTCGCGCACGCTAGCCCTACCCGCCCATTCCGGAGTCGCCGCCATGGACAACGCATTTCGCTCCGCGCTGATCGCATTCACGCTGTTGCTCGCCACGGCCGCGTACGCCGCCAACGACACGCCGGTCGGTACATGGACCCAGGTGGACGATGCCACCGGCAAGCCGAAATCCATCATCGAAATTACCCAGCTCGCGGACGGCGCGCTGCAAGGCGTGGTCAAGCAGGTGTTGTTCTCCGACCAGGGCACGCACCCGGTCTGCGACAAATGCGATGGCGAGCGTCACAACCAGCCGGTCGACGGCATGGTCATCATGTGGGGCGTGAAAAAGGATGGTGACGTGTGGGACGGCGGCAAGATCCTCGATCCCAACAATGGCAAGACCTACAAGGTGAAGCTGTCGCTCTCCGAAGATGGCCAGAAGCTC
>JAGWZT010000441.1 GCA_018971925.1 Lysobacteraceae bacterium
TCCAGCCGGCCGCATTGCACGCGCCATGGTGGCTGATCATCCTGGCGCCGGTGATTGGTGGCGTGATCATCGGCTTCATGGCGCGCTACGGCACCGAGCGCATCCGCGGCCACGGCATTCCCGAAGCGCTGGAAGCGATCCTGTTCCGGCGCAGCAAGATGATGGCCAAGGTCGCGATCCTGAAGCCGATATCGTCGGCGATCGCGATCGGCACCGGCGGTCCGTTCGGCGCTGAAGGCCCGATCATCATGACTGGCGGTGCGGTCGGCTCGCTGATCGGACAGGTGTTCTCGCTGACATCGATCGAACGCCGCACGCTGCTGGTGGCGGGCGCTTGCGCCGGCATGTCCGCGACCTTCGCCACGCCTATCGCGGCCACGTTGGTGGGCGTCGAGATGCTGCTGTTCGAGATGCGCCCGCGCAGCACCATCCCGGTCGCGGTTGCATGTTTTGTTGCGGCGGTGTTGCGGCCGTTCCTGATCGGTCCGGGGCCGCTGTTTCCGATCGCGGTCCAGTTCCACCTGCACATCGCCGAGTTCGGGATGGCCGCGGTCAGCGGCCTGATGGCCGGCCTCCTGGCAACCGCGGTGACGTTTCTTGTCTACAAGGTCGAGGACGGCTATCGCAAATTGCCGATCCACTGGATGTGGTGGCCCGCCATAGGCGCAATGGTGGTCGGCATCGGCGGCGTCATCGATCCGCAAACGCTGGGTGTGGGCTACGACGTCATTTACCAGTTGCTGACCGGCAAGATCGTCGGCGCCGCGATCGTCACCTTCATGATCGTCAAGGCGCTGATCTGGATCGTCTACCTGAGTTCCGGCACCTCGGGCGGCACGCTGGCGCCGTTGCTGGCGTTGGGCGCCGGGCTGGGTGGGCTGGAGGCAATGATTTTTCCAGGGCCCTATCCACTGCTGTGGCCGCTGCTCGGGATGGGCGCGATGCTGGCCGCCGTGATGCGGATGCCATTCACGTCCATCCTGTTCGCGCTGGAATTGACCGGCAACGCCAGCATGCTGCCGGCATTGCTGATCACCTGCACCACGGCCTATGGCGCGAGCGTGTTCCTGATGAAGCGCTCCATCCTCACCGAGAAGATCGCGCGGCGCGGCTTGAACATCTTCCGCCCGTACACACTCAACCGCCTCGAATACATGGCCGTGAAGGAAGTGATGACCCGCGAGGTCGTCAGCGTTCCAGCGGACATGACGGTGCGGGACCTGCGCGACCAGTATTTCGGGAACGAGCAAAAGTATCGAGCCTACCCGGTGGCGGATGCGGAGGGCACGTTGCTGGGCATCGTCGATCGCGCGCGGTTGCGCACGTGGCTGGAAAACGACGCTTCCGGGACATCACGCCTGTCCGATCTGATGAGCGGAGACCCGGTGGTCGCGTTCCCCGAGGAAAGCTGCCAGAGCATCGCCATCCGCATGGCAGTGGAAAAACGCGACCGCATCCCCGTCGTGAGTCGCGGGGACGGACGCCTGCTTGGCATGGTCACCCGTTACGACCTGCTCACGCCGTACCAGCAGACCCACGACGAGGAATTGTTGCGCGAGCGCGTGTTCGGTGGGCGCGGGCAGTCGCGCTGACGGACTCGATTTGCTTTCCCTCTCCCTCCGGGAGAGGATACCCGAAGGGCGGGTGAGGGTACGCACTCGCGCGAGCAGTCGCATTCCGACGAAAGTTGGAATCCAGCTTTACCCCGTTCGCAAATCGGCAACGTCCTCGTTCTGGTTCCGCTCGCCTCGGCGGCGAGCGGGCTACTTTCTGTTTTGGCAGAAAGTAGCCAAAGACCATTGCGCCTGTGGCGGTGATCTCGACAACGTCCTGTTGTCTCGATTGCCCTTGCCGCTTGCCGATCGCGCGCCAGCGCGAACTCCTGCATCCCTGCGGTCAGACATGCGCGCCTTGCTCGCGTGATCGGCCGTGCGGCTGCGGCCCCACCAACGGCGCGGTTTTCGCTTCGATGGCGGCCATCCACGGCCTTGTTCGAAGGGAAGCGAAGCGGCTTGCTCTGTCGGTTCATGTGCGCAGGAAGCGCGCCGAACTGGGCCCCCTCGAACACGGCGAGCGGACAGCGGATCAGTCCGAAGGATGGCGCACAGGAAGTGCGCCAGTTCGCCGCA
>JAGWZT010000442.1 GCA_018971925.1 Lysobacteraceae bacterium
ACGCGCACCAACGCCCGTACCCGCAAGGGTCCGCGTCGCGCCATCAAGAAGTAACGGATTCGAATCATGGCCAAGCCAGTCAAGACCAAGAAGAAGATCAAGCGCGTTGTCACGGATGCCGTGGCCCACGTGCAGGCCTCCTTCAACAACACCATCGTCACCATCACCGACCGTCAGGGCAATGCCCTGTCCTGGGCGACTGCGGGTGGCGCGGGTTTCCGCGGTTCGCGCAAGTCGACCCCATTCGCTGCCCAGGTCGCTGCCGAAAAGGCGGGTCGTGCCGCGGGCGACTACGGTGTAAAGACCGTGGAAGTGCGCATCAAGGGCCCGGGTCCGGGTCGCGAATCGGCCGTGCGTTCGCTGAACGCGCTGGGCTACAAGGTCACCAACATCATCGACGTCACGCCGATTCCGCACAACGGCTGCCGCCCGCCCAAGAAGCGTCGAGTTTAATTTTTGCGATCATCCCTGATCGCGTGAATCAAGAACCGGCCATACATGGCCGACTTTTCGGAAAAACTATGGCACGTTACATTGGTCCTACCTGCAAGCTGGCCCGTCGCGAGGGCGCCGACCTGTCGCTGAAGAGCCCGGCGCGCGCTATCGATTCCAAGTGCAAGTTCGACAACAAGCCGGGCCAGCACGGCGCCGCGGCGAAGCGTTCGCGGCCGTCCGACTACGCGGTGCAGTTGCGCGAGAAGCAGAAGGTCAAGCGCATCTATGGCGTGCTCGAGCGCCAGTTCAGCAACTACTACAAGAAGGCCACCCAGCTGAAGGGCAACACCGGTGAAAACCTGTTGCGCCTGCTGGAAGCACGTCTCGACAACGTCGTGTACCGCATGGGCTTCGCGGTGACCCGCGCGCAGGCGCGCCAGCTGGTCTCACACAAGGCAGTGATGGTCAACGGCAAGAAGGTCAACGTGCCGTCGTACGTGATGCGTCCCGGTGACGAGATCAAGCTCACCGAGAACGCGCAGAAGCAGCTGCGCGTGCAGGAAGCCATGAAGGTTTCCGAGAGCATGGACCTGCGTCCGGGCTGGATCGAGTTCGACGCGAAGAACGCGGCGGGCGTGTTCAAGGCCATGCCGGATCGCGGCGACCTGCCCAGCGACATCAACGAAGCGCTGATCGTCGAGTTGTATTCGAAGTAAGGCGTCGCAGCCGGCACGTTTCGGCCGTTCGGCCGGAACGGCGCCACCGACGCAAACCGGGCGGTTGTTCCGCCCGGCGAAGAACCATCGGAGCCCCCATCCTGTGCGGCTCCAACAGTGATATTCCGGAGTGTAGCCCATGGCAGTTTCTTCCACTCACGTCCTGCGTCCGCGCGGCCTCAAGGTCGAACCGGTTGGCCCCAATCATGCCCGCGTCGTCGTCGAGCCGCTGGAGCGCGGCTATGGCCATACGCTCGGCAACGCGCTGCGTCGCGTGCTGTTGTCCTCCATCGCCGGCGCGGCGATCGTCGAAGCCGAGATCGACGGCGTGCTGCACGAATACACCACGCTCGAAGGCCTGCAGGAAGACGTGATCGAGGTGTTGTTGAACCTCAAGGGCGTCGCGATCCGCCTCAACGGCACCGACGAAGCCAACCTCAGCCTGTCCAAGAAGGGCAAGGGCGTGGTCACCGCCGGCGACATCACCACCGATCACACGGTGGAGATCGTCAACCCGGAGCACGTGATCTGCCACCTGACCAAGGACGTGGCCCTGAACATGCGCCTCAAGGCCCGTCGCGGCATCGGTTACCAGCCGGCCGTCAGCCGCACCAATCCCGACGAGGAAACCCGCGCGATCGGCCGCCTCCAGATCGACGCGTCGTTCTGCCCGGTGCGCCGCGTGGCCTACTCGGTCGACGCCGCGCGCGTCGAGCAGCGCACCAACCTCGACAAGCTGATCCTCGACGTCGAAACCAACGGCACCGTCGCGGTCGATGACGCCGTGCGCCAGGCTGCCGAGACGCTGCACGACCAGCTTTCCGTATTCGGCGATTTCAAGAGCCGCGAAGCGATCGAGTCCGAGAAGGACAAGACCGGAATTTCGCCGCTGCTGCTGCGTCCGATCGACGACCTGGAACTCACCGTGCGTTCGGCCAACTGCCTCAAGGCCGAGAGCATCTATTACATCGGCGACCT
>JAGWZT010000443.1 GCA_018971925.1 Lysobacteraceae bacterium
ATCGCTCGCGGCCACGCTTGCTGGTGCTGGAACTGGAAGCGGACGCGTTGCTGTCGCAACTCGCTTGCGAATGCGAAAAGCATGCACTCAAGGCCGGCTTCGCACCGGAATCCCGCGACTTTCGCGCCCACGTCACGCTGGCGCGGCTCCGCCCCGGATGCGCGCTCGGCATCCTGCCCAATCCGCCTTCTGCATTTGCGTTCGACACGATCGCATTGATGCGCAGCACATTGGCGCAGCCTGCCGCGACGTACACGGAACTTGCGCGTGCATCGCTTGCGCGCCCCACAACGTAGGTTGGGCTGATCCCGGATTTATCCGGGAGAAGCCCAACATGCAACCGTGCATCAACGTTGGGCTTCCCCGGAGCGCGCTCAGGGTTCAGCCCAACCTACACCGTCACACGCGTCCCCGGCATCGGCAACGTCACCTTGCTGCCCCACTTGTCTTTCAGCTCGGCAGCGAGCTTCGAGCGGCCCGGGTCCTCGCCGTGCACCAGACATACCGGCGGATGCCCCGCGATCTTGCCGTACCACGCCGACAACCCATCCTTGTCGGCGTGCGCGGACAACCCACCCACGGTATGCACGTGCGCGCGCACCGGGATGTCGTCGCCGAACAGGCGCACGTGCTTCGCACCTTCCACGATGATGCGCCCCAGCGTGTCGTTGGCCTGGTAACCGACGAACACGATATGCGCGGCGGGGTTGGCGAGGTTGTGGCGCAGGTGGTGGCGGATGCGTCCGCCGGTGCACATGCCCGAGCCCGCCATGATCACCGCGTGATCGTGGATGTCGTTGATCCTGCGCGACGCCTCGCCATCGGCGGTGAGCGTGAGGTTGGGCAGCCGCAACGGTTGCGGACGCGTGGCCCACAACTTCTTCGCGTCGGCATCGAACAAATCTTCATGGCGGTCGTAGGCCGCGGTGACGCGAATCGCCATCGGGCTGTCCAGGAACAGCTTGAACGCGCCCAGGCCCCACGCATCGAAATGCTCGGCGAAGAAATACAACAGTTCCTGCGTGCGCCCCACCGCGAACGCGGGAATCACCACGTTGCCACCATCCTTGTGCGCGGCAGCGAATATCGCCGCCAGCTCCGCGATGGTGTCCTCGCGCGATTTGTGCAGGCGGTCGCCGTAGGTCGATTCCATCACCACCAGGTCCGCGTCCGGCACGGGCGCCGGGTCGCACAGGATCGGCGAATGACTCGGCCCGAGATCGCCCGAAAACACGAGCTTGCGCGCGGTGCCGCTTTCCTCGGCGTCCAGTTCCACGGTGGCCGAACCCAGGATGTGTCCGGCATCGCGCAAGGTCAGGCGAATGCCCGGCAGGATTTCCCGCGCTGCGCCGTACTCGACGGGGCGCATCAACGCGACCGCGGCGTCCACGTCCGCCTGCTCGTACAGCGGCACCGAAGGCGGTTCGCCCTGCGGAAGGTGCCGGTTGTCGCGCTCGGCATCCATCGCGGAGATGTTGGCGGCATCGGCAAGCATGATCGAAGCGAGATCCACGCTGGCGGGATGCGTGTAGATCGGCCCCGAAAATCCGCGCTTCACCAGCAGTGGCACGCGCCCGGTATGGTCGATGTGCGCGTGGCTGAGCACCAGTACGTCGATGGAGGCCGGATCGAACGGAAACTCCGCGGCGTTGCGCTCGTCGGCCTTGCGGTCGCCCTGGACCATCCCGCAGTCCAGCAATACGCGCCGGCCAGCGGCTTCGACCAGGTGGCAGGATCCGGTCACTTCCCCCGCTGCGCCGTGAAACACGATGTCCATGCGAGTGCTCCGTACGTCCGACGGATCCGCAGTATGCGCGGCGCCTACCCCGGCGGCAACGCGGGCAGCGACGCGCCGCCATCCATGACCTATGGCCTAGCCACGCGCAGGGCGGTGGATTGCTGGCACAATCGGGGGTTCGAACCGTACGCCGAACGCGGCGGTCCCCGATTTCGAGACGCCAAAGGATTTTCCCATGCACAAACACCTGTTGACCCCGATCGCCCTGGCCGTGGGTGCCGCGCTGGCGCTGTCCGGCTGCAGCAACACGTCCTCCCAGAATTCGTCCGCCTCGGCGCCGGCCGCATCGGCATCGGCACCGGCTTCGGCGCAGTCCGCCGCCAAG
>JAGWZT010000444.1 GCA_018971925.1 Lysobacteraceae bacterium
ATAGCGTGGCGCATCTTCGATGCTCACCGCGGGGATCGCGGGCGGAACTTCGTGTTGCAACGGCAGCAGCTGCCGGAACGTCTGCACACCCCACAGCAGGCCATGCTCGCCGGCGGCCGAGATCGTGATCTGTTTGCGTGTCACGTCGAGCCGGTACGCTTCGTCGCCGTGGATCGACGGGTCGATGCGCAGGGTGATTCGACCCCGCTCCGGCGTAGTGACCACTTGCAGCTCGACGCCGGTCTGGTCGTGGATCGTGTCGCGCAGGAATCCCGCGATCCACTGAGCGCGCGCGTCGGCGGGCGCCACGATGCGTTCCCCTTGCCGCAATTCGAAAGTACCGTGGCCGGTCACCGCATGTTGCGGCTCCGGGATGATGTCCAACCGAGCATGTGCGGCGGTGCCTGACAACAGCAGGGCAACACACAATGCTGCCCGCCAGGCCAGCAACTTCATGCCAGGACCCGATTCATGCACTCAAGATGTCCAGAGGGTGCTCACGACGCAGGCCCCCCGATATTTTGAGGATGGTCAGCGAGCGCATCGCGCACGCGCCCGCCGTTGGCGTCGAGACGCCGTCGGGCCTCTATCGTGTCGCAGTGGGCCAACAATGCCAGCACCGCCGTCTTCACCTGGCCATGCGCGTCCTCCAGCGTTGCGGCGGCGGCGTTCTCGTCCACGCCGGTAATCGCGCAAACGATACGCAGCGCACGCCGCCTCAACTTGGCGTTGCTGGTACGCACGTCGATCATGTAAGGCCCCCAGGTCTTGCCCAAGCGCACCATCACGGCCGTGGACAGGGTATTCAGTGCGATTTTCTGCGCGGTGCCGGCGGCCAGCCGTGTCGAACCCGCGATCACTTCGGGACCGGTCGCGAGTTCCACGCTGTCTTCGGCTGCTGCGGCCAACGGGCTCGAGGGGTTGTTGACGATGGCCGCCGTGTACGCACCGCGTGCGCGCGCGTGGGAAATCGCGCCGACCACGTAAGGAGTGCGGCCGGAAGCGGTGATGCCGACCACCGCGTCCACGGGCTGCAAGCCGATGCCGTCGAGGTCGGCGGCGCCGGCCGCGGCGTCGTCTTCGGCACCCTCGATCGCGTTTACGAACGCTGCCTTGCCGCCCGCGAGCAATGCGATGACCAGATTCGGTGGCGTGTTGAATGTGGGTATGCACTCGGCTGCGTCCAGCACCGCCAGTCGCCCCGACGTGCCGGCGCCCACGTAGACAAGCCGTCCGCCCGCCGCCAACCGCGTCGCCACTGCCTCGGCGACCCGCGCCAGTTGCGGCACGGCAGCCGTGGCCGCGCATTGCGCGGCGTCCTGGGCATCCACCAGCACGCGGACGATTTCTGCAACCGGGCGCAGGTCGAGGTCGGCCAATTCCGGCCGCAGTCCCTCGGTTGCCAGTGCGTCGAGCGCTTTCGCCGCACCGGGCGAGAGCTTGGCATCGGGGTCGGTCATTGTGATTCCATTGTGAGACGGCTCGGGTGGTGTCCCGCGATGGCGTGGCGTGCCCCTGCACGCACGACCCAGGGCTCGTGGATACCGTCCTCGCGCACGGCGAGCCGACGCGCACCATCCAGCGCCGTGCCGCGCGCCGCGCACAGACACAGCGGTACCGGACTGCGCAGCAGCGCGGCATGCAGCGGGTCCAGCAGGATGCCACCGAGTTCGTTCAGGCCACCCACGATCGCAACCGGTACCGGCGTCGGGCCTTCGAGCGCGGCTGCAGCCGCCAGCACCGATTGCGCCAGGGCGTCCGCGGCGGCATGGATGAGATCGATCGCGATGCGATCGCCTCGGTTCGCCGCGTCGGCGATGGCCGGTACGAAAGTCGCCGCGAGGCGCGCGGGATTCGCATCCATGCTGAGTTTCAGGGCCAGTTGTTCCGGGGTGCCGAACCGCTCCCATGCCGCCTCGCGGAGGGCGGTCGGGGGGCCGCGCCCGTCGTGGGCCCGGGCCGCGGCGCGCAAGCCCGCCAATCCCAACCACGCGCCACTGCCCTCGTCGCCGAACCATGGTCCCCAGCCGTCGACGCGGTGAAGCTGCCGGTCGAGCCCGATCGCAACCACCACCGCGCCGGTGCCGGCGGCCAGCACCACCCCGGGCTCGCCACCAA
>JAGWZT010000445.1 GCA_018971925.1 Lysobacteraceae bacterium
ATGCGCTTGGGCAAGTCCGACGTGACGCCGACATACAAAGTGCCATTTCGCTTGCTGGCCAGCATGTAAACACAAGGCTTCCGTTCCCTCATGATGGTTTCCAAGCTGGGTCCCGGCCTTCGCCGGGACGACGAGCAACAATATCGCTTCGTGCCTGTACCGTCAGTGTTGCTTTACCGGTGTCGAGTTGTCGCTTGCGGCGCCTGCATCGATCGCCTGCATGAAGGGCGAGCCCTTGTCGAGCACGACGACCGCACCGCCACCGCTGAAGCTGTGGCGCCACGCGTCGAGGGTGCTCCAGTAGCGGAAAAACTGCGGGTCCTTCGCGGATGCCGTCGCATAGATTTTCGCCGCCTCCGCATCGCCGTCGCCACGTATCGCTGCCGCGGCCTGGTTGGCGGCAGCGAGCACCTGTTCGCTGTCTGCGTCGCCTTGTGCACGAATGGCGGCCGCCTCGGCTTCGCCGCCGGCGCGCGCGCTTCCGGCCGCCGCTTGTGCTTCGGCGGTCATGCGCTTGTACACGGACGCCAGCGCTTCCTCGGGCGGCAGCACGCGGCCGATGCCGACAACAAGTATGTCGATGCCAAGCTTGCTGCGCAGTTCCGCGCCGACATCGCTGCGCACTCTCGCGCCCATGCCCTGGCTGGTCGCGGCCAGCAGTGCAGACAGGTTGTTTTCCGCGACTTCGCCGCGCAATGCGTTCCTGATCACCGGTTCCATCTGCTGCGTGGCCTGCAGTTCATCGCCTGACGTCGCACTGAAATACGTTGCGGGATCGGCAATCTGCCAGCGCACATGGAACCCCACCCGCACCGCGTGGCCATCGCGCGTCTTGCAGTCGCCGGGTTCGGCCTGCGAAATGATTTCACGGGTGTCGTACACGCTCACATCCTGCACGAACGGCAGCTTGAAGTGCAGGCCGGGACCAATGCCGGAAGCTTCGGCTTGGCCAAACCGCGACAGCGACGCCGCGTGCCCTTCGCCCACGACATAGAGGCTGTTGGCGCCGAGCAGGGCCAGCAGGATGATGGCGATGGGAATGGCGTATTTCATTCAGTCGATCCCATCCACGGTCGGCCCGGAAGTGACCGGCTCAGCCGATAATGCCGGCGCGGCCGGTTGCGCGGAGGTTGCGGCGGGCGCACTGCTGCCGGAACTTGCGGGCACCGCCGCGGCCGGATGTTGCACAGGAAACTGCACGATCACGTTGCCCGAGCCGGTGTTGACGACGACGTGGTTCCTGGTGAGCACGTCGCGCATGGTGTCCAGCCACAGGCGGTGCCGCGTGACCTGCGGCGCGGCCTGGTATTGCGGCAGGATCTGGCCGAAGCGCGCGACCGCCGCGTTGGCCTCGGCGACGGCCTGGCGGCGATGGGCTTCCGCATCGGTCTTGATGGATGCTGCCTGGTCTTTCGCCTTGAGCTTGCTGCTCGCCACCTCCGCGCGTGCGCCGGCCTGCGCCGTCGCTCCGCTGTCCCGCGCCGCGGAGATGGCGTCGAAGGCCTGTTTCACGTCCGAAGGCACGCTGATGGTTCGCACGTCGACGCCAGTCACGGCCGCGCCGATGTCGCCGTCCGTGCCCACCACGGCACCCTGGACCTGAGCGAGGATCTCCGCGCCGAGCTTGTTGCCATCGATGCGCCCGGGCGGGCACGGCAAATCCAAGTCATCGATCAGGCATTGCAGCTCGTGCGAACCGACCGCCGCGCGCGCGGCCGCGGTGGCAGCGTCGCGCACCACTTGTTCGGCATCGCGCGTGGCGAACAGGAACCTGCGCACGTCGGTAATCTTGTAGTGGACGTCGTAATCGACCAGCACCAGCTGGCCGTCGCTGGTGAGCACGCGCGCCTCGTCGCCGACAGCACGGGTGCGGCCGATGTCGATTTTCTGGATGCGGTCGATCGGCGGCGGCAGGCGCAGGTGCGGCCCCGGTTGCAGCACACGCTCGAAGCGGCCGAAGCGCAACAGCACGCCGACCTGCTGCGCACCGACGGAAGTCCATCCGCCGATCACGAACCACAGCACGATCAACAGGACGACCAGCGCAATGAAGCCCAGCGGTCCGCGGCCGAACGGCCCGAGGCCACGCCGGAACTTCCGGGCCCACGCATCCA
>JAGWZT010000446.1 GCA_018971925.1 Lysobacteraceae bacterium
GCGAGCAGCGCCACGACGATCATCAGCGCGCCGCGCGCGCGGCCCGGTACGCCGGCGAGCCCGCACAGCAACACCAGCGCGCCGCCGCCGTTCACCGCCCGGATCAGATATTTGTTGACCCACATCGTGTGGCCGGCGAGCTTGCGGCCGGTGAAGAACGGAATCACCCGCCCGCCGATCGCCAGCATCAACACCGTCAGCAGATCCACCACGCCGAGCAGCGCGCGCGTGGGTACGGTGCCGTTGCCGGCCAGCACGCCCGAGTAGAACGCAATGTCCAGCCCGGCATAAAACAGCAAAATGAAAATCAGGAACGCATTGCGCTTGTTCTTCGACAGCCACAGCACGCGTCCGACCAGGAATGCCAGGCCAAACAAATAACCGACGTCGAACAGCGCGCCGATCCAGAACGGCAGCGGAGTCAGCAGCAATACACGCGCGACCACCCATGTCGCGGTCAGCAACCACAAACCGCGCCGCGTGGTGGTGGCGATCCCTGTCCAGTTGGCCGAGGCGGTCAACATGAACCCGCCTACCAATGCGCCGGCGAAGCCGAACAACATGACGTGCGCGTGCCAGTAGAACGGACTCTGCAAGGCGGCCGGGGGCAGCCAGCCGAAGTGGAGGAATGCGCCCCACGCAAGCATGCCCAGGCTCGCCGCGAGCGCCGCACAGAAAAACAGCGGGCGAAACGGATGCAAGGGCGGGGCGGGGTGGTCCACGATGGTTTCCGCGATGGTGGCCATGGTACTCAGTCAGGCGGCAATCCTTGCATGATGCGGCGCACCGATCAGGGGTTCCCTGATGCCGGTCAATCCGGCTCGGATTGAAACAGCGCCCCACTTGAGTTTCCGTTCATCCTGAGCCCTTCGACTTCGCTCAGGACAGGCTTCGTGGGCCTCATGCTACGAAGTCGAAGGGCTCAGCGCGAACGGGTTTCAAAGTGAAACGCCACCCGGGCTGTCGATTCAGGCGTCGACCGTTCGTCGCTGTATCGAAACCGGCCCAATGCCGGGCACTGGAGACAAGTCATGCGCGTATTGGTGATCGTGAAGGCGAATGCGGATTCCGAAGCCGGCGTGATGCCGGGCACCGAGCTTCTGGCCGAGATGGGCAAGTTCAACGAAAAGCTGGTCGAGGCCGGCGTGATGCTGATGGGCGAAGGCCTGCACCCCAGCTCGAAGGGTGCGCGGGTGCGCTTCGACGGAAAGAAGCGAACGGTCACCGACGGGCCGTTCGCGGAAACCAAGGAACTCATCGCCGGGTTCTGGCTCTGGCAGGTGCGCTCATTTGATGAGGCGATCGAGTGGATCAAGCGTGCGCCGTTCGACGGCGGCACTGAAATCGAGCTGCGACCGGTGTTCGAAATGGAGGATTTCGGCGATGCCGCGACGCCCGAGATCCGCGAGCACGAGGCGCGCCTGCGTGAGAAGATCGCGAAGGCCTGAACGCAACCACATCGAACGCTTGCGCCGGACGCGCAGGGATGATGTGATCGGCCGTCATGACGACGGCCGACGCCCACCGCACCATCGAAACGGTCTGGAAGATCGAGGCGCCGCGCCTGATCGCAGGCCTCGCGCGGATGCTGCGCGACGTCGGACAGGCCGAGGACCTGGCGCAGGAAGCACTGGTCGTCGCGCTGGAACGCTGGCCTGTCGATGGCGTGCCGGACAATCCGGGCGCCTGGCTGATGACCACGGCCAAGCGTCGCGCGATCGATCAGTTGCGCCACGACAAGATGCGCGACGACAAGCAGGCCGCGATCGACTACGAACTCCAACCTGACGCCATGACGCACGCGCCCGACCATGCGGACGCGCTGGATGACGACATCGGTGACGACCTGCTGCGGCTGATCTTCACCGCCTGCCATCCGGTGCTTACCCGCGACATGCAGGTCGCGCTGACCCTGCGCATGCTGGGCGGCCTGACCACGCCGGAAATCGCGCGCGCGTTCCTGGTGCCCGAACCCACCGTCGCGCAGCGCATCGTGCGCGCCAAGCGCACGCTCGCGGAAAAACAGGTGCCGTTCGAGGTACCACGCGGCGAAGATCTCGCGCCGCGGCTGGCCGCGGTGCTGGAAGTCGTTTACCTGATCTTCAACGA
>JAGWZT010000447.1 GCA_018971925.1 Lysobacteraceae bacterium
CGGCGGGCTTCGGCGCGGAAGTCGTCCTTTCGGTTGCTTTTGGGGTGGCCTGTTGCGCAGCCAGCTTGGCAGCTGCTTCCTTGTCGGCCGCAGCCTTGGCCGCGGCAGCTTGTTGCGCCGCGGCGAGTTCCGCCTGGTGCTGCGCCTTCTGCTGGGCTTCCTGCTGCTGGCGCGCCTGCAATTTCTGCTGCGCATCGAGCTTGGAACGCAGCAGCGTCAGCGTGTAATTGGTGGGATCGGCCTTGGACAACACATCGATCTCGCGGTTGGCCTCGGCGAAGTTGTTCTGCGAAATCGCCTTCTCGACATCGGGGACGCCGAACGGGAAGGTTTCGCGCAAGGCATCCATGGCCACCTGGTTTTTCGGATCCTTCGCCAGTACCGCTTCGTAATATTCCATCGCGTTGTCGCCGGCCGGCGCCACCAGGCGATGTTGCGCGTACGCGTCGCGCGCCGCCGAGAGCAAATCGGTCACGCTCATGCCGGACAACTTTGCCTGCGCCTGGACGGCGGCCTGCGCCTGCGCGGCCGAACTTGCCGATGAAGGCGTCGCGGCCGGCAACTCCGCGGGTGCGGCGGATGCGGGCGCCGATGCCGCGGGTTTGGCCGACGCAACCGGCGCCGACGATGCCGGACCTTGCCCCTTGCCGCAGCCCGCCAGCAGCAGTGCCACGCCCGCGGCCACCACGAGCCCGCGCATCGCTCCGAAATGCCCCGCGGAAGCTGGTTCGTTACGACTGGAATCGAAAGTGATCATGCGCCCACCTGTGTGCGTAGGGAAAGAGGTTCGGTTCCCTGAGCATGCACGAATCGTTCCATACACGCCGCCACCCTCCGGCCCGCGCGGGGTTGCGTCGCGGGTCCTCGGCAGGATGTGACGGGATCGACACTAGGAGGGCCATCGCGACCCACCGAAGCCGCGGGCATGCGGCCGGCAACGCCGACCAGAACAAGCGATCCGCAAACGGAAAGCCCCGGCAGAACCGGGGCCAACGTTCATGCGGATTGCCCGCATCCCCGCGCTGGGCGTCGCGGGGAAGGCAGGCTTGTGGTTATGGTGTCGAAGACAGCTTGAAACAGTTACGGACTGCTTGCTTACTTCTTCGCCTTCTTCGCACGCTTGGTCTTGCTGGCGCGCGAAGTCTTGGCCATCACGGCCTTCTTCGCGGTGCGCTTGCGCGCGGTCTTCTTGGCAGCGCGTTTGCGTGCCGGCTTCTTCGCAGCCTTCCGCACCGTCTTGCGTGCGGTCTTGCGTGCCGTGGCGGTCTTCGCCTTGGCGGACTTGCGGACAGTCTTCTTGGCCGCCTTCTTGGCGGGTTTACGTTTTGCAGCTTTCTTGGTAGCCATGGTTCGTCTCAGCTCCTCATCAGTTGGCAGTGGTTGCCCAGTGAACGCATGCAGAAACGCCTCGCACAAAAGATCGCTGTTCGTGGCGTGCCGCAGGTTGGACACTTGACGACGCGTACGCTCGTCGGAAAGCAGCCGGAGTACATGCAGCGGAATCGAGACGGTGACCTTCCGAACCTTCCCGGATTTGGAACCGTGTTCGATGTACGGCTTTATGTACTTGGCAGTCGGCATGTTTCCGTCTTGCGACATGTCGTCGGGCGGAAAGCTAGCCCCGCGCAAACATGGTGTCAATCAATTTTTTGCGGCAAATGAAGCCCTTGCGATCGCCGCACCGGCGATCCCGCGGCGGCGAAACAGCACCGGACACCATGACGCGATCCGACCGAAGGATGTATAGACGTCCAAACGGATTTTCCGCGCACTCTGTGCGCAACCGCGCAAACCCGCATGAATACTGGCTTTGCGCGACACGCGCGTGTCGCAGCGTTGCGCGCCCGGATGAAAGCGCGACATGCGACGACGGCAAGCTCCGATACGGGGTGCACGCGGCGAATCAGGCTGAATGATGGACAAACCGGCGCACGAAAATTTTTCCGCGCGCCGCGCGATTTCACGCGGGAATCACCGGATCACGACTCTGCACGCACACCGAACAACACCCCGCACGTTACCCGACGAACCTCTGAAGAACCGTCGCGAGCGACGGCAGATTGCGTATTGCGTGACGCCGGAGCGCAGCAGGTTATTCAGAGGTTC
>JAGWZT010000448.1 GCA_018971925.1 Lysobacteraceae bacterium
GATGGCCATGCCGATCGGTTCGAGCGCCTTCAGGAAGAATGCCTTGCTCGCTGCGTAATCGCTGACTCCGAATACGACGTGGTCAAACATGGGTTCTCCTGAAGGATGTGGCCTGTGCGGGATCGCTCACTCAGCCCTCGAGCAATCGTACCTTGCCCGTGGCGAGTTCGTATTCCGCGCCGACCACGCGCACGCGTTTGTTCTTCACCGCTTCCGCGATGATCGGCTGGGACGACGCAACCCGCGAGACGTTGTAGGCGACGTTCGCGTCGATCGCACGCTCCAGCAATCCGTCGCCGCCGGCTTTCACCACGCTCTCGATGCCGGGCCGCACCGCGTTGGTGATGTCCCAGATGTGACCGGGCAGGGGTTTCGGATCCTGGATTTCCTGGATCGCCGCCTTGACCGCGCCACAGTTGCTGTGGCCGAGCACCAGCACCAGCGGCGTGCCGAGCACACCCACGCCGTATTCCAGGCTCGACAACGCGTCGGGATTCAGATAATTACCCGCGATGCGCACCACGAAAAGATCGCCGGGCGCCTGGTCGAACATCAGTTCCGGCGCGACCCGCGAATCGGCGCAACTCAGGATCGACGCGATGGGATATTGCGCTTTCGCACGTGCCGCGCGGCCCGCCGAGAAATCCTTGGGATCGAGCTTGCCCGCCGCGTAACGCGCATTGCCCGCCATCAACCTGTCCAGTGCGGCTTGCGGCGTGATGGCGTTCTGCGGTGCAGCGTCGGCCCACGCACGGCGCAGCGGCGCGGCCATGGATAGTGCCACGATGCCGAGCCCAGCATGTTGCAGGAAACGGCGGCGGGAATTGCGGTCGGTTGCGAACATCGCACATGGCCCTTTCGAGTGGAGTGGATGAAGGCGTTGCTCTAACCAGCGCGGCGATTCTACGCCTGCGCGCGGGTAGGGATCGGCGGGGCGTGCGGGAAACGGCGATCGGCCGCATAATCGGGGTTTCATTCTGGCCGGAACGCCCATGAACGCCCCCACCCGCATCGATCCCCAGCGCGTGATCCACCCGCCACGCGGCACCGCACTCACCTGCAAGAACTGGCTGATCGAAGCGCCGTACCGGATGATCCAGCACAACCTCGATCCCGAGGTCGCGGAAAACCCGGCGGAACTGGTGGTGTACGGCGGCATCGGCCGCGCTGCGCGCAACTGGGAGTGCTTCGACGCGATCCTGAAGTCGTTGCGCGAACTGAATCCGGACGAGACGCTGCTGGTGCAATCCGGCAAGCCGGTCGGCGTATTCAAGACCCACGCTGATGCGCCGCGCGTGCTGATCGCCAATTCCAACCTGGTGCCACATTGGGCGACCTGGGAACACTTCAACGAGCTGGATCGCAAGGGCCTGATGATGTACGGCCAGATGACGGCCGGTTCGTGGATCTACATCGGCTCGCAGGGCATCGTGCAAGGCACTTACGAAACCTTCGTCGAGATGGGACGCCAGAGTTACGGCGGGAACCTGCGCGGCAAGTGGATTTTGACGGCGGGCCTCGGCGGCATGGGCGGCGCGCAGCCGCTGGCGGCGGTGATGGCGGGCGCGTGCATGCTGGCAATCGAATGCCAGCAATCGCGCATCGATTTCCGTCTGAAGACCGGTTATGTCGACGAGCAGGCCAAAGACCTGGATGACGCATTGGCGCGGATCGACGCGTACACGAAAGCGGGCGAAGCGAAATCCATCGCGCTGCTCGGCAACGCCGCCGACGTGCTGCCGGAACTGGTGCGTCGCGGCGTGAAGCCCGATGCGGTCACCGACCAGACTTCCGCGCATGATCCGGTCAATGGTTACCTGCCGCAGGGCTGGACGGTCGAGCAGTGGTTCGCGCGCCGCAAGAGCGATCCGGACGGCACGCGCGATGCCGCCAAGCAGTCGATGAAGGTGCATGTGGACGCGATGCTGGCGTTCCACGCGCAGGGCATTCCAACGTTCGATTACGGCAACAACATCCGCCAGATGGCGTTCGACGTCGGCTGCAAGGATGCGTTCGATTTCCCCGGCTTCGTACCGGCATACGTGCGCCCGTTGTTCTGCCGCGGCGTCGGGCCGTTCCGCTGGGTCGCGCTGTCCGGCGATCC
>JAGWZT010000449.1 GCA_018971925.1 Lysobacteraceae bacterium
CGCGGAACAAGCCGCGGCGCGCATGCCGGACCGCAGCAAGGTGACCTGGCCGGTCGCGATCCTGGTCGGCATCGCGCAGATGGTGGCGGGCGTGTTCCCGGGCACCTCGCGTTCGGGCGCGACCATTTTCGCGGCGATGCTGTTCGGCACATCCAACCGTCCGGCCGCCACCGAGTTCGCGTTCCTGGTCGGCATTCCGACGATGTACGCGGCCACCGGCTATGAATTGCTGAAGGTGTGGCACGACGGCGGCGCGGCGCACGAGGACTGGACGGCGCTGGTGGTCGGCTTCGTCGTGTCGCTGATTGTCGCCTTCATCGCCGTGAAGTGGCTGCTGCGCTACATCCGCACGCACCGCTTCACCGCGTTCGCGGTGTACCGCATCCTGTTGGGCGCGGTGCTGCTGGGCGCGATCTACGCGGGCTGGCTGCAGAACATCGCCTGAGGCGGGAGTTCAAGTAGGGCGGGTGCCAACCCGCCGTCATCGAGTCAACCGGCGGGATGCGCCGCGCTTCTCCCGCCCTGCACAAACTGCAGAGCGTCGCGTGATCCGCCGGGCGTCGGACCTCGGCCGATTTCAGCATCATTCCGTGCGACCTTCTTTCCCCCAGCTGGTCATTCCGGAGCGGGCCGCAGGCCCGAATCCGGAATCGGTTTGGGCGAGCTGGCACGCGCCTGAAACCGATTCCGGGTTCTGCCCGCCGCGGGCGGGCAGCCCCGGAATGACGACAGGGTTCAATCCGCCGGCGGCGCCGCGACCTTCGCGGCTTGATTGAAATCGCCGATCCCGCCGACCAGCAGCGCGGCGGCTTCGCGCTCGGCTTCGGTGAGATCGGGGTGCCAGGAATCCAGGATCATCACCGCGCGCACCTTGTCGCTGCGGTTCCACGCTTCGTGCTCGAAGGTGTCGTCGAAGGTGACGCAGCGGCCTTCCTGCCATGCGTGTTCGACGCCGCCGACGCTGATCGCGCAATCTTCCGGAATGATCAGCGGCAGGTGCGTGACCAGTCGCGTGTTGGTAACACCGTGGTGTTTCAGGATGTGCGAGCCCGGCGTCAGGATCGAGAACAACACCTCCGGCGCGTGGCCGCGGATGTGCACCAGCGGCAACGATTCCAGGATTTCGGTGGTGCGCGGGCAACGCCGCGCGTTCTGTTCTAACACCTCGCCGTGGCGATGGAAGAAGAACGAGTTCCACTCCGCCTTGCCGCGCGTGCCGGCCAGCAGGCTCTGTTCCTTGAGCAGGGTGTTGTCGTTGGTGCCGAGGAACGGTTCCACGCCGATCGGCTGGTCCAGCACGCCGCGCAATTCCTCGCGGATCGTGCCGGTGTGCTTTTCCAGTTCCGCATGCCACGGAAAACGTTCGCGCGGGTAATACGGCGTCGCGGTCAGGCCCGGCACGTAAAAGAACTTGCAGAACTGGCGCGGGTCGGGGTAGTTGGCCGGGCGGCCGCCCAGGTAGATTTCCAGGCCCTGCTCCACGCGCGCCAGCGATGCGGGACCGTAGCGGTCGCGCAGCGGTTGCAGCAAGTCCATGAGGATGCGCTTGCGGTGGCGATCCACGAACGCGATGGCATGTTTCACCACCGGACGCAGGCCCGGCGGCGTGGTCAAGTCGTTGCGCCACTTGCCGTGGGCTTGCGCCGCGGCCAGCGCCCCGAAATACGCGGTGGTGGCGTCATCGAGCCGGCCCAGTTGCTCCAGCGCCGCACCGCGGTGCAGGCGCGCCGCGAAATGCACGGGTTCGATGCCGAGCGCGCGGTCGAAGGCGTCCAGCGCGTCGTCGTTGTGGTGCTGCGCGAGGTGCACGATGCCGAGGTTCTTCCAGATCTCCGGCTCGGTGGGATTGTTGCGCGCGGCGCGTTCGAGATCGCGCTGCGCCGATGCGAATTCGCCGCGCGCCAGTGCGCACATCGCCACGAAGTTCAGCGCCTCCGGCGTGTCCGGCGCGCTTTTCAGGATGTCGCGGTAGACCGCCTCGGCCTCGCCGATACGCTGCTGCGCCGCGTGCGCGCGGGCCTGGTTGATCCTCGCTTCATCCGGTTGTGCCGCTTGCGTATTCATGTCGCATAGTTTGCCGCGTTCGCTTTGCGCGCGCTTGA
>JAGWZT010000450.1 GCA_018971925.1 Lysobacteraceae bacterium
TTTTCCATCAGCCCGGCCATCACCGTGGCGCGGCCGTTCACCGGATACCAATCGCGGGTCGCGAAGCCGTCGCTCGAAATCTCCGCCCCGCCCTGCTGCGCCTTGGCGCTGGACTGGATTTGCCAATGCCCGATCGCGGTCACGGAACCGGCGTCCGCGGCAACCGTTGTCGGCGCGAAAGTGGCGGCAGCGATCGCGGTGCTTGCAACCACCAGCACTGCCAATGCAATGGCCGCTTGGCAAGCGTGCTGGATGCGAATTCGCATGACGTCAGGAATTTTCAAGGTAAGCCTCACGGATTTCCACGGGCGCGAACGGCCACGATTGGTTGACCTTTGCCCAGATGATGAACACCACCAGCCCGGCGACGATCCAGGCACCGGACAGGACCAGTGACAGGATCGATGCCGACACATAGACGTAAATCCATCCCAGCAGCGCGATCAGGCATGGCACGGGATACAGCCACTGCCGGTAGGGCCTGCGCAGGCCGGGCTGGCGCTTGCGCAATACCACGAGCGCGACGATCTGCGCGATCGATTGCACGATGACGATGGCGGTGACCAGCATGTTGATGACCTCGGTGAGATCGAAGAACGTTCCGGCGGCGGTCACCGCGCCCATCGCCAGCAAGGCCACGTGCGGAAACCCGTGTTTCGCGTGCAGGCGCCCGAACACCGCAGGGAATACCTTGTCCTGCGCGGCGTAATACGGCACCCGTGAGCCGCCGAGCAACCCCGCGAACACCGAAGCGAACGCCGTCACGATGATCAGGAGGGTCACCACGCTCGCCGCCGCAGGACCCCAACTGTGTTCGACCACCAGCGAAGCGACGGATTTTGACTTGGCGATCACTTCCCACGGTGCCACTCCGAGCACGCTGATGTTGAGGATGAGATAGACGAACATCATCGCGATCACCGAAATGATGATCGACCCCGGCATCGTCCGGCCGGGATCGTGCAGCTCGTCGCCCATGTAGGCCGTGGTGGAATAGCCCATGTAGTCGTAAACACCGATGATCAGCCCGGCTCCGAGGCCCACGAAGAACTGGCTGCCGAACGCACCGGACGGAAAACCGAAGGCCAGGCCGGCGTGGAAGTCCGAGAACCCGGCCGCAGACACGCCGACGACGGCGAGCAGCATGATGACCCACAACGCGACCGTGATCAGGCGGATCGACTCGATCCTCCGATACAACAGGAAGACCACGACCGCCGTCGCAACCAAGCTGATCAGGTGCGTGTCCCACCAGTCGAGGTGCGGGAAAAAGTACCCAAGGTACTCGACCATGCCGATGATGCCCGTCGACATCGTCAACGGGATCACCAGCAGGATGGTCCATATGAACAGGAACGGCATCAGCTTGCCGGTGCGGTACTGGAACGCCTCGCGCAGATAGACGTAGGTTCCGCCCGAACCCGGCATCGCCGCACCCAACTCGGCCCAAACCATGCCGTCGGCCACCGCGAGGATCGCACCGGCGATCCAGCCGATGATCGCCTGCGGCCCGCCCATCACGGCAACCATGATCGGAATGGTGATGAACGGCCCGATGCCGCACATCTGCGTCATGTTGATCGCGGTACCGGAAAACAGCCCGATCGAGCGACGGAAGCCTTTCCCGCTTGCCGGTTGACTGATGTCGGCCGCTTGTTTGCTGGTTTCCGCTACGGGCATGTCGTTTCCGGTTGTGTGTCGCGATGGCGGCGCGTTCGTAACCGGCCGGTCGGAAAAGTGCGATCAATCTCCTTTGTCGTCATTCCCGCGAAAGCGGGAACCCAGTGCCTTTGACCATCTGGAGCGTAAGCCACTGGGTCCCGGATATCGCTTCGCGATTCCGGGATGACGATCAAAAGATCGTAGGTTGGGCTGAGCAGCTCTTTGCGAAGCCCAACGGTGCGCCGGGAATGTTGGGCTTCCGCCGATGAAGCCGGCCTCAGCCCAACCTACCGAGGCATGCATGCCAGTCACCACTGCCCACGTATGCCGGCCATGACCATGCGCTCGGAGAAGTTGGCGTGCCCCTCCTGATCCGGCCAGACTAGGTAGTAACGCTGGTACTCGTTGCTGAGGTTGGTGCCCTGCAGGAA
>JAGWZT010000027.1 GCA_018971925.1 Lysobacteraceae bacterium
GCGCCATCGGACATTTGCGATGAATTGCCGGCGGTGACCGATCCATCGCGCTTGAACACCGTGCGCAGCTTGGCGAGTACTTCCGCGCTGGTGTCACGGCGCGGGCCCTCGTCGTTCTCGATCACGCGGCGGTCCTCCTTCACGCCGCGCTTCGCCAAGTCGGGATAGCGGTCGTCGAGCGGGTAGGGTGCGATCTCTTCCTTGAAGTTGCCGGCGTCCTGCGCGGCGATCGCGCGCTGGTGGCTGCGCAGCGCGAACGCATCCTGTTCTTCGCGGCTGATTTTCCATTGCGTCGCGACGTTTTCGGCGGTGATGCCCATGCCGTAGGCGATGCCGATGTTTTCGTCCTTGAAGATTTCCGGGTTCATCACCGGATGGAAACCCATCATCGGCACCATGCTCATGGATTCGGTGCCGCCCGCGAGCACGAGGTCGGATTCGCCCAGCCGAATGGTGTTGGCCGCGATTGCGACAGACTGCAGGCCGGACGAGCAAAAACGATTGATGGTCATGCCGGGGATGGAGTTGGGCAGGCCGGCCAGCAGCGCGCCGATGCGCGCCACGTTCATGCCTTGCTCGGCTTCCGGCATCGCGCAGCCGATCACCACATCGCTGATGCGCTTGACGTCGATGCCCGCGCATTCGTCCAGTGTTTCGCGGAGCACGTGCGCCAAAAGATCGTCGGGACGGGTGTGCCGGAACACACCACGCGGTGCCTTGCCGACCGGGGTGCGCTTGACGGCGACGACGTAGGCGTCCTGGATTTGCTTGGTCATGGCTTTTCTCTTTGCTCGTCGTCCCGGCGTAGGCCGGGACCCAGTGTGTTTTGCTCTAGAGATGGACCCCGTGTCATCGGCCATCCATGGCCTGCACGGGGTGAGTACATCCTGTACTCAATTTCTCAGCGGTTTCCCGGTCGTCATGGTGTGCGCGATGCGCGCCTGGGTCTTTTCCATCTGCGCCAGTTCCATGAAGTGGTGGCGCTCCAGGTCGAGCAGCCATTGTGCATCGACGGCGCTGCCACGCTCGATGTTGCCACCGCACAGGGTGTCGGCAATGCGCGTCGCGATTTCCATGTCGTGTTCGGAAATAAAATGGCCCGCCAGCATGTTCACAAGTTGTGCCTTGATGGTCGCGGTGCCGACGTCGCCCGCGACGTGCGTGGCCTGTGGAAGCGGCGGGCGCCAGCCGGATTCGGCCAGCGACGACGCGACGTTCTTCGCCACGTACAACAGTTCGTTCGCGTTGAACACGACCACGTCTGAATCGCGCAGGTAGCCGAGCTGCTTGGCTTCCAGCGCGCTGCCGGAAGTCTTGGCCATCGCCACGGTTTCGAAATAGCGCTTGATCTGATCGAACGGATCGTCCGTGGCCGAGGCTCGTGAACACCGTTCTGCGATTTCCTTCAGGCCGCCGCCCGCGGGCAGCAGGCCGACCCCAGCCTCGACCAGGCCAATGTAGCTTTCCAGCGCCGCGACCGTGCGCGCTGTGTGCATCTGCAACTCGCAGCCACCACCGAGGCACAGTCCGCTCACCGCGGCGACGGTCGGAACCAGGCCGTGCTGCACGCGTTGGGTCGCGCGCTGGAAATTGGCGATCATGGCTTCGAGTTGCGCGACCTTGCCTTCCTTCAGCAGCGCCAGCACGCCTTTCAGGTTGGCGCCGGCCGAGAACACCGGGCCGGTCTGCCACACCACCAGCGCCTTGAGCTTCCGCTCGGCCAGGCCGACCGCGTGCTGGATGCCATCCAGCACCTGGTCGTCGAAGGTACACATCTTGGTCTTGAAGCTGACAATGCCGACGTCGTCGCTGCCCAGCGTCCACAGGCGGATGCCATCGTTTTCCCAGACCGTCGTACCGTTATCGAACTTCTCGCCGATCAGCGCGTCGGGAAACAACTGGCGCCTGTAAACCGGCGCGGACGAACGCGGGATGTCCTTGTTTTCGCGCGGCGAATACGAACCGTCGGCATGATGCACACCCTTGCGGCCGTCGCTGACCCACTTGGGCAGCGGCGCCTTGCTCATGGCCTTGCCGGCGGCGATGTCCTCGGCAATCGCCTTGGCAACCGCTTGCCAATCGGCGGCCTGCCAGGTTTCGAACGGGCCGAGCTTCCAGCCGTAGCCCCAGCGGATCGCGAAGTCCACGTCGCGCGCGGTTTCCGCGATGCCTTCGAGGTGATACGCGGTGTAGTGGAACAGGTCGCGGAAGCACGCCCACAGGAATTGTGCCTGCGGTTCCTTCGACGCGCGCAGCTTGGCGAACTTCTCGACCGGGTTCCTGATCGCGAGAATCGCGGCGACTTCGTCCGAAGCCTTCTGTTCCGACGCGCGGTAATCCTGCTTGGCAAGATCCAGCACCTGGATTTCCTTGCCGGCCTTGCGGTAGAAACCCGCGCCAACCTTGGCGCCCAGCGCACCCTTTTCGATCAGCGCCGTCAGCCACGCGGGCGACTTGAAGTGTGGGTGCCACGGGTCGTCGGGCAGGGTATCGGCCATGGTCTTGATCACGTGCGCCATGGTGTCGAGGCCGACCACGTCGGCGGTGCGATACGTCGCCGACTTCGGCCGTCCGATCGCCGGGCCGGTAAGCGCATCCACCACGTCGAAACCGAGCTTGAATTGCGTGGTGTGGACCATCGTGGCTAGCATCGAGAACACGCCGATGCGGTTGCCGATGAAGTTGGGCGTGTCTTGCGCGAACACCACGCCTTTGCCGAGGGTCGAGGTGAGGAAGGCCTCGAGGCCCTCAAGCAGCTTGCGGTCGGTGGCCCTGCCCGGAATCACCTCGACCAGGTGCATGTAGCGCGGCGGGTTGAAGAAGTGCACGCCGCAGAAGCGATGCCGCAGGTTTTCCGGCAACGCCTCGGCCAACTTGTTGATCGACAGGCCGGAGGTGTTCGACGCGAGGATGGTGTGTTCGGGAATGTGCGCTGCGACCTTCCTGTAGAGGTCCAGCTTCCAGTCCATCCGTTCGGCGATCGCCTCGATCATGAAATCGCAATCCTTCAGCAGCACCAGGTTCTCGTCGTAGTCGGCGGGCGTGATGGCGGACGCCACATCCTTCACGGCCAGCGGCGCGGGCGACAGCTTGCCCAGGTGCTGGATGGCCTTGATGGCGATGCCATTCTTCGGCCCTTCCTTGGCGGCGAGGTCGAACAGCACGGTTTCGATGCCGGCGTTGGCGAGGTGCGCGGCGATCTGCGCGCCCATCACGCCGGCGCCCAGCACGGCGGCTTTGCGGATGCGAAGGATGTCAGACATGAAAACTCCGTGGATCATCAGGAAATCGGCAATATGCCGTTCGAAGCGGCTGTTGTGGAAAGTCAGGCCAAGGACGGCCGTTCTGGATTTCCGGATACGAGCGACCGTGCACGCTACCGGGTGTATAGAGAAGCGGCGATCATGGACGATCGCATGATCATGCCCGCAATCCCGCCGCAGTGAAATGAATCAGATGCTTGGCCATCTGCTCGCGGTGTTCGCGCTCGGATTCGCCGCTGCGGCGCTGGATCATGCCGAAGTCGGCCATGGCGTAGGTCAGCGCGCCGACCGCGATGTCGAGGCGCCAATAAAGTTCTTCCTTGTCGAGCTGCGGCAGCAGGCGTGCGAAGGCCGCCGCGAAATCCTTCAGCACGTAGCCGTAGTTGTCGGACAGAAAGGTGCGCAGGTTGCTGTTGTGTTCGGCGAACGCGCGCGCCAGCACCCGCATGAATACCGAACCGCCCTTGCGATCCAGGGAAAGCTCCAGCGCCGGTGTGATGAAGGCGTCCAGCACTGTATCCAGGCTGGCGTCGCCGGCGGCCTCCAGCGTGGCGAGCCGTTCGAGGCGGCGCCGGCTGAGTTCGTCAAGGCGACGCCGAAAGACCTCCTCGATCAGATTGTCCTTCGAGCCGAAGTGATAGTTGACAGCCGCCAGGTTGACCTTGGCCGCTGCAGTCACCTGGCGCAGCGAAGCTCCGGCAAACCCGCGTTCGGCGAACAGCTCCTCGGCGGCACCGAGGATTTTTTGACGCGTGGAGAATTGCGCGCTTTGCTGCATGGCGGTCGGCGTTTCAAACAATCGTTTGAAGTCTAGGCCAGGGAGCGGCAGCGGTCAACGCCATTTCCGGCGTGGCCAAGCCGGGTGGGTTGAGCTAGAATCTTTCACTCTTTTGTGAGCTAACTCCGTATTTTGCGCGGGGTTTTGCAGATATGCTCACGAACCCGTAGGGGTTTCGTGCGCATTTTTTATTTTTCGTCAGCGAATCGAGGAAACCATGGCGCTGGAGCGCACCCTTTCCATCATCAAGCCCGATGCCGTTGCCAAGAACGTGATCGGGCAGATTTACGCACGCTTCGAGAAGGCAGGTCTGCAAGTCGTCGCCGCCAAGATGCAGCAGCTTTCACACGCCGAGGCGGAAGGTTTTTACGCGGTCCATCGCGCGCGTCCGTTCTTCAACCCGCTGGTCGAGTTCATGGTGTCGGGTCCGGTGATGATCCAGGTACTGGAAGGCGAGGGCGCGATCGCCAGGAATCGCGAACTGATGGGCGCTACCAATCCGAAGGAAGCGGCCGCCGGAACCATCCGCGCGGACTTCGCTGAAAGCATCGACGCCAATGCGGTGCACGGCTCGGATGGCCCGGACACCGCACGTTTCGAAATCGGTTATTTCTTCTCCGCGACGGAGCTTTGCCCGCGCGGGTAATTTGTTTTCGGGGGAAGCGCACATGGCCGACGTGGCCCGTGCCAATCTGCTGGACTTCGATCGCGACGGAATGCGCGACTTCTTCGCCGGACTTGGCGAGAAGCCTTGGCGCGCCGATCAGGTGATGAAGTGGATCTATCACCGTCTCGAAAGCGATTTCGGGGCGATGACCGATCTCGGCAAATCCCTGCGCGAAAAGCTGCCCGAAGTGGCGATGGTGGCGCCGCCCAAAGCGTTGCTGGACAAGGCTTCCAGCGACGGCACCCGCAAATGGCTGCTGGGCATGGACGCGGGCAACGCGGTCGAGACCGTGTATATCCCCGAGCCGATGCGCGGCACGTTGTGCGTGTCCTCCCAGATCGGTTGTGGTTTGAACTGCCGGTTCTGTTCCACCGGCACGCAGGGTTTCAACCGCAATCTCGCCACGTCCGAAATCATCGGGCAGGTGTGGCACGCCGCGAAGCAACTCGGCAACGTCACGCACCAGCAGCGCCGCATCACCAATGTCGTGATGATGGGCATGGGCGAGCCGCTGTTGAATTTCGACAATGTCGTCAAGGCGATGAGCCTGATGCGCGACGATCTCGGCTTCGGGCTCGCTTCCAAACGGGTGACACTCTCGACCGCCGGCGTGGTGCCGATGATCGACAAGCTGGGCGAAGTCGCGGACGTTTCGCTGGCGGTTTCGCTACACGCACCGAACGACGAACTGCGCACGCAACTGGTACCGCTCAACAAGCGCTGGGGCATCGACGAACTGCTCGACGCCTGCGCGCGTTACGCGGCACGCAAGCCGCGCGCGACCATCACGTTCGAGTACACGTTGATGAAAGGCATCAACGACACGCCGGTTCTGGCCAGGCAATTGGTCAAGCTGATGCGCCGCCTGCCGGCCAAGGTGAACCTGATTCCGTTCAATCCGTTCCCGGGCACGCAGTACGAACGCTCGGACGAAACGGTCATCCGCGAATTCCAGACAGTGCTGCTGAACGCCAGCGTGCAGGCGATGGTCCGCCGCACCCGCGGCGAGGACATCGACGCCGCCTGCGGGCAGTTGAAGGGCAAGGTGGCGGACCGGACCCGCCGCCACGCGGAATTCCAACGCCGCATTGCTGCGGCCGACACGACCGGGGTACGCGCGAATGCGGCGTAAGTTCTGTTACCTGTTGGTGGCGATGGCGCTGGTGCTGGGTCTGGCGGCGTGCAAGCACGATCCGGGCATCATCAAATACCCGTCGCCGATGAGCAACCTGAAGCAGGCGCCGCACGACACCACCCAGGAAGACAAGCAGTCCGCAGCGCAGACCCATACCCAGCTGGCGGCGGTGTACATGGGCCAGGACCATCTCAAGGAAGCCGAGACCGCGCTGAACAAGGCGGTGGGTTTCGATGACAAGTACGTGCCTGCGCACACCTTGCTGGCGATCCTGTATTGGCGCATCAACCGGATGCCGGAAGCCGATCAGGAATTCCGCAAGGCCATTTCGCTGGATCCTTCGAACGGTGACACCAACAACAATTACGGCAAGTTCCTGTGCGAACGCGGCAACCGCCAGGATGCGATGAAGTATTTCCAGCGCGCGCTCACCGATCCGTTTTACAAGACCCCGGAAGTGGCCAACACCAATGCCGGCGCGTGCCTGCTGAAATTCAAGGATTACACCGCCGCCGAGCCGTACCTGCGCAAGGCGCTGGAAATCCAGTCCGGCTACGGCCCGGCGTTGCTGGACATGGCGCAGCTGGAGCTCGACCAGAACAAGGCCTTCGAGGCGCGCGGTTACATGCAGCGTTTCGAAACCGCGGGGCAGGCCACGCCCCAGTCGCTGTTGCTCGGCTATCAGATCGCCACCCGGCTTGGTGACAAGGACTCGGCCACCAACTATTCCAACCGCCTGCAGGATCAGTTCCCGAATTCTTCGCAGGCGCAGTCTTTGAACGGCCCGGACCATGATTGATCATCAGGACACCGAGGATTTGTTTTCCGAAGCGGAGCCGAAACGGCCCGTACCCGCTGCGGAGTCCGCCGTGGAGCATCGTCTCGACCCTTCCGGCGACTCGATCGGGGTGCGCCTGCGCGCGGCCCGTGAAGCGCGCGGACTTTCCATCGCGGATTGCGGCCGCCAGTTGCACCTGCCGATCAAGGTGCTGGAACGGCTGGAAGCCGAGGATTTCGGCGCACCCGAACATTTCGTGTTCCTGCGCGGAGCACTGGGCAGCTACGCCCGCTTCCTCGGGCTGCCACCCGGCAGTTGTGACGACGTGTTGCGCGCGGTTGCGCCGCTGGAGCAGCCGTCGCTGGTGTCCGTCGCACGCACTTCGCAGGCGCGCTGGCTCTTGCAGCGCTACGGCACCGCCGCCACCTACATAGTCCTCACCGCCACCATTGCAGTGCCGCTGGTGTTGCTGGGATTGCGTGGCGGCCTGCACCGCCCGATCGCAAGGATCGTTTCGCTGGACCAGCCCGCGGCTTCCACCCCGGCGGCGCCGGCAAGCGTGACGGCACCCCACGTCGCCACGGTCGCGCCCACGGTCGATGACACGCCTTTCCGCGCGTCGATGACGCCGTTCGCAGCGATCGGCCTGAATGACGACAACGCACCAGCGCCCGCTCCCGGCACGCAACCCGCCAGCCCCGCTTCCGCAGGCCAGCACACGCTGACGCTGAACGCCAGCGCGGACTGCTGGTTCGAGATCACCGACGCAGATGGCAACAAGGTCGATTCGGGCATGTTGCACGCGGGTGACAGCCGCAGCTGGCATTCGGCAGGCGTCCTGCACGTGACGCTCGGCAACGCGGGCGGCGTCAGCGTGATGCGCGACGGGCAGCCCTATGCGCTGGATTCGGTCAGGCACGCCAATGTCGCCCATTTCGACGTGTTCGGATCGTCGGGCGCGAGCGAAAACGACTGAATCTCTTGTATGCTTTCGCGTTTCCGCGCGGTTTGACGGGCGCGGGTGTCCGTATGCGAGTGAACAATGGCCTTTGAAGATTACGACGAGTACGAGCAGGGCGAACAGGTCCGCAAGTGGATCAAGGAAAACGGCATTGCCGTGGCGACCGGCGTGGTACTCGCGTTCGCGCTCATCTTCGGCTGGCGCCAGTGGCAGGCGCACACGGCGAATACCGAAATCCAGGCTGCTTCGCAGTTCGCGGTGGTGCAGAACGCCGTGCAATCCGGCAACAAGCAGGCCATGGGTGCGGCGCTGGGCGACCTGCAGAAAAATTATGCGAAATCACCCTACGCCGCTTTCGCAAGTGCAGCGGTGGCCGAGTACGACGTCGGCAAGAACGACTTGAAACAGGCGGTGCAGAACCTGCAGTGGGCCGAGGCCAACAGCAGGCAGCCGGCGCTGCAGGCGCTGTTCTCGCTGCGCCTGGCGCGCGTGTTGCTGGCAGACGGCAAGCCGCAGGATGCGCTGGCCTCACTCGGCAAGGTACCTTCCGGCGACTACGCGGCGATGGCCGCGGAACTTCGCGGCGACGCGCAGCTCAAACTCGGGAAGGCCGATGCCGCGCGCGCCGATTACCAGGATGCGCTGGCAAGGCTGGACAAGGATGCACCGGGCCGCAGCGCCGTGCAGACGAAACTGGACAACCTCACGCAGCCCAGCGCTGCCTCGACCGGGAAGCAGGGCCAATGAAGCGTCGCCATCTTCTGTTGTTGCCGCTGCTGGTCGCTGTGCTCGCGCTGTCGGGCTGTGGTCTGTGGAACAAGATCTTCAATCGTGGTGGCAACCTGCAGCCGCCCAAACCGTTGGTGGAATTCACGCCGACGGTACAGGTGCAGAAAATCTGGTCGACGCGGATCGGCGACGGCGCCGGGCGTTCGGGTGTGCGCCTGCAGCCCGCTTTCGCGGACGGCAAGTTGTACCTGATCAGCACCGATGGCAAGCTTGAAGCATTGGATGCCGCCACCGGCAAGACCCTCTGGAAGCAATCCACGCGCGTCGGCGGCGGCATCTGGCCCTTCAAGCACAAGAAGCCCGGTCCGGATGCGCGCTTCGCGGGTGGCCCGACGGTCTCCGGCAACCTGCTGGTGGTCGGCACGCTGGATGGCCATGTGTATGCGATGGATGCCACGACCGGCAAGCAGTTGTGGAGCGCCGAAGTCGACAATGAAGTGATCTCGCCGCCCGCGATCGATGGAGGTGTGGTATATGCGCGCACCAATTCCGGGAACGTTTACGCGTTCGATGCCAACAGCGGCGAGCGCAAGTGGGTCTACGACCAAGGCAACGTGCCGCTGTTGAGCTTGCGGGGCAACGGGCCGTTGCTGGCGGTGCACGGCGTGGTGATGTTCGGCACCGACGACGGCAACGTGATGTCGCTGCGCAGCGACACCGGCGCCATCCAGTGGAAGCTGCCGATCACCAAGGGCCTCGGCCGCACCGACATCCAGAAGTTGAACGATGCCGATGACAGCCTGCAGCTGGACGGCAACATCCTGTACGCCACGGCATACCACGGTGAGCTCGCGGCGATCGACGCCCAGCAGGGCCAACTGGCGTGGACGCGTGCGTTCTCCAGTTACGTCGGCGTGGGCGTGGCCGACAAGGAACTGGTCGGCACCGACGGTGAATCCCTCGTCTGGGCGTTCTCCAAGGACGGCGGCGGCGACATGTGGAAGCAGGATGCGCTGCAATACCACTGGCTCACGGCGCCGGCGATCCAGGACAAGTACGCCGTGGTCGGCGGCGTCGAAGGTTACGTGCACTGGCTGGACCTGTCCGACGGCAAACTGGCCGCGCGCGTGCGTCTGTCGAAGGACGCGATCCGCGCCCGCCCGGTGGTGAACGGCGATACGGTGTACGTGGAAGACGTGCAGGGGCATGTAGCGGCCTATCGAATTTCGGGGGATCATCCCTGATCGCGGTTTCCGCGAAGCGCACGCCAAGCGGTACCGTCCCGAGCTCGGGAAGTCCAGAACGGCCTTTCCCGGCCTGACTTTCCACAACAGCCGCTTCGAATGGATCATTCATCAACAGCTTCTCGAAGCGGCAAGCCATGCTCCCGGTAGTGGCTCTGGTCGGACGGCCCAACGTCGGCAAGTCCACGCTCTTCAACGCGTTGACGAAGAGCCGTGACGCGCTGGTCGCGGATTTGCCCGGCGTCACCCGAGATCGCCACTACGGTGTATGCCGGATCGGCGAGCGCCCGTTCGTGCTGGTCGATACCGGCGGCCTTTCCGGCGAGCGCGTGGATATCGACGAGCTCACCGAGAAACAGGTGCATCTCGCGATCGACGAAGCCTGCGCCTGCGTGTTGCTGGTGGACGCGCGCGAAGGCCTGCTGCCGCAGGACCACGCCATCCTCGACCGCCTGCGCCGAGCGGGCAAACCGGTATTGCTGGCGGTCAACAAGACCGACGGCATGGACGCGCAGGCCGCACTGGCCGAATTTTCGACCCTGGGTGTCGCCGCCACCTTCGCGATCGCCGCGGCGCACGCGCGGGGCATGGATGCACTGTTGGCCGCCACGTTGCCCTTGCTGCCGCCCGACGCAGATGCGGAAGCCGCGGGTGCAGAGGAAGCAGCCGGCACGCGCGTTGCCATCGTCGGACGTCCCAACGTCGGCAAATCCACGCTGGTCAATCGCCTGCTGGGCGAAGAGCGCGTGGTGGTTTCGGACATCGCCGGCACCACCCGTGATTCGATCCGCGTGCCGCTGGAGCGCGACGGCAAGCAGTACATCCTGATCGATACGGCCGGCGTGCGCCGACGCGGCCGCGTCGAAGACGCGCTGGAGAAATTCAGCGTCATCAAGACGCTGCAGTCCATCGCCGCGGCCGACGTTGCAGCGGTGATGCTGGATGCGGGCGAAGGCGTCACCGACCAGGATCTCGCGTTGATCGGACAGGTGCTGGATGCCGGCCGCGCGCTGGTGATCGTCGCCAACAAATGGGATGGCCTGGAACAGTACGACCGCGAACGCTGCAAGGCCGGGCTCGAACGCAAGCTCGATTTCGTGGCGTGGGCCCGGATCGTGTTCCTTTCCGCGAAGCACGGCTCCGGCCTGCGCGAATTGATGCGTGCGATCGACCGTGCGGGCGCTGCCGCCGCCCGCGAACTCGGCACGTCCGACCTCACGCGTTCGCTCGCGAAGGCGGTGGCGGCGCACCAGCCGCCGTTGGTGCGGGGGCATTCCCCCAAGCTGCGCTTTGCGCACCCGGGCGGCGACCATCCACCCACCATCGTGATCCATGGCAGCCGCACCAAACACATCGCGGACAGCTACCG
>JAGWZT010000028.1 GCA_018971925.1 Lysobacteraceae bacterium
CGCTCGTGGTCGAACGCGCGAGCCTGCCGGAATGCCTTGAAATCACCGCATGGACCGAACACGCGGATGGTTCGTTCGACGAGATCATGGGCTTGCGCCACAAGGCGCTTGCAGTGGAAGGCGTTCAGTTCCATCCCGAATCGATCCTGACCCGCAGCGGCCATGACCTGCTGCGCAATTTTCTCGGCAAGGCACTCCCGAAGGCCGCGTGAAATGATGAGGCAGGTTGGCGCGAAACGTTCAGCCCCCTTGAATCAAGGGGGCGGGCAAGTCGCAGCAGGTGGCCCCAAATGACCTTCACGCCGCACGAAGCCCTGCAGCGCACGATCGAGCATCGCGAGATCTTCCACGACGAGATGATCGACCTGATGCGCCAGATCATGCGCGGCGAGGTGTCGCCCGCGATGACCGCGGCGATCCTGACCGGCTTGCGGGTGAAGAAGGAAACCATTGGCGAAATCGCGGGCGCCGCGACAGTGATGCGCGAGCTGGCCGAACACGTCGCGGTACCTGCGCACCCCCACATGCTGGACATCGTCGGCACCGGCGGCGATGGCGCGCACAGCTTCAACATTTCCACCGCGTCGATGTTCGTCGCGGCGGCGGCCGGCGCGCGCATCGCCAAGCACGGCAATCGCGGCGTGTCGTCATCGTCGGGCAGTGCCGATGTGCTGGAAGCGTTGGGTGCGAAGATCGACATGGGGCCTGGGCAGGTCGCGCACTGCATCGAACAAACGGGCATCGGTTTCATGTACGCGCCGCGCTTCCATCCCGCGATGAAGGCGGTGGCGCCGGTGCGTCGCGAAATGGGCGTGCGCACGTTGTTCAATATCCTGGGGCCGCTGACCAACCCGGCGAACGCGCCGAACATGTTGATGGGCGTGTTCCATCCGGACCTTGTCGGCATCCAGGTGCGGGTACTGCAGCGGCTGGGTGTGGAACGCGCACTGGTGGTGCACGGCAAGGATGGTCTCGACGAGATTTCACTGGGCGGCGCCACGCTGGTCGGCGAATTGGGCAACGGCAAGGTGCACGAGTACGAAATAGAGCCGGAGCAGTTCGACATTCCGATGGCATCCAGCCGCAACCTGCGCGTGGCCGATGCCCGCGAATCGGGGGCGATGCTGCTGCAGGTGCTGGACGGACACGATGGCGTCGCGCGCAACATCGTGCTGCTGAATGCCGGCGCGGCCTTGTACGCGGCCGGCGTTGCGACGTCGATTCAGGATGGGATCGGGCGCGCGCGCGGCGCGATCGATGATGGTTCGGCGCGGGCAAAGCTCGACCGGTTCGTCGCAGTCACCCGGGCGCTGGCCGCGCAACCGGCATGAACGACATTCTGAAGCAGATCCTTGCGCGCAAACGCAAGGAAGTCGCCGAACGCAAGGCGCGCGTGCCGGTTGCGGAATTGCGCGCGCGCGACGCGGACACGCCGCCGACGCGCGGTTTCGCCGCGGCGCTGTGCAAGCGCGTGGCGGCGGGGTCGGCGGCGGTCATCGCGGAAATCAAGAAGGCGAGCCCGTCGAAAGGCCTGATCCGTGCGGACTTCGACCCCGCCGCGATCGCGCGCAGTTATGAAACCGGTGGCGCGGCGTGCCTGTCGGTGCTGACCGACATCGATTTCTTCCAGGGCAGCGATGCGTACCTGCGCAAAGCGCGGGAGGCGTGCGCGTTGCCGGTGTTGCGCAAGGATTTCACGGTCGACGTTTACCAGGTGCACGAGGCGCGTGCGATCGGTGCCGATGCGATCCTGCTGATTGCCACGGCATTGGACAATGCCGTGCTGGTGAACCTGCACGCGCTGGCCATCGAGTGTGGCCTGGATGTGCTGGTGGAGGTGCACAACCCGGTCGATTTGCAGCGTGCACTGATGCTGACGAACCCGCAGCGCACCCTGATCGGGGTCAACAATCGCGATTTGCGCACCTTCGAAACCAACATCGAGACCACGCTGTCGCTGAAGGAGGCCGTTCCGCGCGATCGCCTGCTGGTGACGGAAAGTGGTATCGCCACACGCGATGATGTCGCACGTTTGCGCGCGGTCGGTGTGCAGGCATTCCTCGTTGGCGAAACGTTCATGCGCGCGCCCGATCCAGGCGCTGAATTGGCGCGGCTGTTTGCCGGAGCGTGACGATGGAACAGGAGATGCAGGCCGCGACGCCGCGCGTCGTGTTGTTCGATTTCGATGGCGTGCTGATCCGCGGTGACACGTTCGCGATGTTCATGCGCGATCGCTACGCGCGTGCTCGCTGGCGCAAGGGGCTGGTATTGCTGCTCAGCCCGTGGTTCCTGCTGGTGTTGCCGTTTTCGTGGCGACGCGTGTTGCGCTCGATCGCGCACCTCGGCCTGCTCGGTCTGGACGAAGCACGTTATCGGGACCAGGCGCAAGCCTTCGCCGTGACGCTGGTGCGCCAGCCGGGGCACTTCTGTCGCGAAGGATTGGGCGCGCTGCGCCGGCACCAGGCCGCCGGCGACCGCATCGTGATCGTCACGGGTTGCGAGGAATCGCTGGTGCGCGGCGTGTTGGTCGAGCTTGGCGTGGAGAATGTCGAGATATTGGCGTCGCGGTTGCGCGAAGGCCGGTTCGGCATGCGCTCGAATTGGCACAATGTCGGGCGCCGCAAGGTGGAACTGCTGGCGCAGCATGGGATCGAGGCGTGGCAGATCGCCTACAGCGATTCCAGCCAGGACCTGCCGATGCTCGCGTTGGCAGCCGAACCCGTGCTGGTCAACGCCACGCCCAAGCTCTGCAAGCGGATCGAAAAGGCGCTGGGGCGCAGCGTGACCCGCGCCGAGTGGCGTTGAAGGGTGCGGGAGGTCATCTTGTTCCCCTGATGACGATCGTTTTTCCCGAAACGTCGATCCCGCCGTCGGTCTCGAGCTGCTTCAGCACACGGCCGGCCATCTCGCGCGAGCAGCCGACGATGCGCGAGAGCTCCTGCCGCGAGATGCGGATTTGAGTGCCGTCGGGATGGCTCATCGCGTCGGGTTCCTGGCACAGGTCCAGCAACGTGCGCGCGATGCGGTTGGTGACGTCCATGAACGCCATGCGGCTGACCTGGCGCGAAGTGCGCAGCAAACGATGCGTCAGCTGCAGTCCGATCGCAAACAGGACCCGCGGACAATCCTCGCGCAGCGGACCGGCGAACAACTGGAACAACTTGTCGTAGCCGATTTCCGCCAACTCGCAGGTGCTGCGGGTGCGGATCAGGACCTCGCGTTGCGCCTGTTCGACGAACAGGCCCATCTCACCGATGAATTCGCCGCGGTTGATGTAGGCGAGGATCAATTCCCGCCCCTGTTCGTCTTCGCTGCAAACGGTGACCGAACCGTCGATCACGTAGAACAAGGTGTTGGCGGGGTCGCCCGGCCTGAGGATGGCCGTTTTGCCGGGATAGCGGCGGCGATGACACTGTTCCAACAGCCGTTGCATCGCCGCTGGATCGGGCGCAAGCATCGCGGGAGCTTGCGAGCGTTCATAGACCTGCTGGAGGAGGTAGCGCAATTCAGACATTGGGTCTTTGCACTGCGTCACACTTTTCGTGTGCGAGTCTAGCACCTTTGTGAAATTTTCCACACATTACCAGAGAGAAAGGCCGAAAGGATGCGTGGCCCCCCACTTTCCCGCATACTCCGCGTTTTCCTGCCCCCGATGCGCGCGACGGGTGCCGTCCGGCGCGCGTGCTTCCGTTCCCACCGTTTCCCGAGGATACTGCCGTGGTCAAGCCGCTGCCCCGCTTGAAGCTGCAGGGGTTCAACAACCTCACCAAGGCACTCAGCTTCAACATCTACGACATCTGCTACGCGGTCACCAAGGACCAGCGCGACCGCTACATCGACTACATCGATGAAGCGTACGATTCCGACCGCCTGACCCAGATTCTCACGGACGTCGCCGACATCATCGGCGCGAACATCCTCAACATCGCACGCCAGGATTACGATCCGCAGGGCGCGTCGGTGACGATCCTGATTTCCGAACACCCGGTGGTGGAAAAGCTCGGCAAGGACGTGATCTCCGATGCCGTCGTCGCGCACATGGACAAGTCGCACATCACCGTGCACACCTACCCGGAAACCCATCCGCACAACGGCATCGCGACCTTCCGCGCCGACATCGATGTTGCGACCTGCGGGGTGATCTCGCCGCTGAAGGCGTTGAACTACCTGATCGACAGCTTCGAATCGGACATCGTGACGATGGATTACCGGGTACGCGGTTTCACCCGCGACATCCACGGCAAGAAGCACTACATCGACCACAAGATCAACTCGATCCAGGATTACCTGGCCAAGCACATCCGCCAGAAGTACGAGATGTTCGACGTCAACGTGTATCAGGAGAACATGTTCCACACCAAGATGCACGTGAAGGACTTCGACCTCGACACCTACCTGTTCGAGGCGCATGCCGACGATTTGTCATTCAAGGATCGCCAGCGCATCGAAGCGCTGCTGAAGCGCGAGATCGAGGAGTTGTTCCACGGCCGCAATCTGATGTGATGAGCGCGCGCAATGCCGCTGCGCTACTCGCCACAGCCATGTGGCTCGCCCTTTGGGCCGCCTGAGGGCGTTCAAATCGGATTTAGTCGGCAGCTTGCGCGCCGGCGGTGCTCGACTGCGGAGGCAGGATGCCGGAGCGAACATTCGCGTAGCGAATGGCCCGAAGGGCGAGCCGCGGACGCGGCGAGTCAATGCTCATGTACTGACGTGTACACTCCGCTTCCTGCGCTTCGGCGACGTGCAACCACGGAGCTCTTTCGCCATGGATGGCGTTGTTCGCTCGCTACGCTTCTTCAGGGGTTCCTTCTGTGCAATTGGAATGTGTCGAGCACGAAACCGCGGCCAATCCGCGGCATGCGGTGATCTGGCTGCACGGCCTCGGCGCCGACGGCAACGACTTCGTGCCGATCCTGCCGCAGTTGGTGCGGCCGGAATGGCCGGCGTTGCGCTTCGTGTTTCCGCATGCGCCGGTGCGGCCGATCTCGCTCAACGGCGGCTTGCCCATGCGCGCGTGGTACGACATCGCCGGTTTCGATCTCGCGCAGCGGCAGGATGAGGCCGGCATCCGCGCGTCGATCGATGAAGTCGAGAGACTGATCGCGCGTGAAGTCGAACGCGGCGTGCCGGTTGCAAACATCGTGCTGACGGGTTTTTCGCAGGGTGGCGCGATCGCGCTCGCGGCCGGCTTGCGGCATGACCGGGCGCTCGCGGCCATCGTGGCGCTGTCCACCTATCTTCCGATCGCCGAGGTCACGGCGGGCGAACGCAGCACCGCGAATGCCGCGACGCCGATCTTCATGGGCCATGGCGCGTTCGATCCGGTCGTTCCCCAATACCTGGGCGAGCGTTCACGCGACCAGCTGCGCGGGTGGGGATACCGCGTCGATTGGCGCAGCTATCCGATGGCGCACCAAGTCTGCCCGCAGGAGATCGCGGACTTGGCAGAATTTCTGACCATGCATCTGGGCACGATGAGTGGGCTGTCGTGAGAAGTCAGGCCACGGAAGGCCGTTCTGGTCTTCGGTGACCTCGGGAGGCAGGGTGAGTGGAACAATCCGGTGATACCACGATCAGGGACGATCGCAGAAAAAACGCCGCCGCCGTGCTGCCGGATTTCTGCAGCGCGGCTTCCGTCTTCACGCTGGTCGTCGTCGCCGAACTGGTGGTGGTGATCGATGCGTTGGCGCCGGACGCGCGCATGCAGTGGCGTGGTTTCGCGACCGCAACGGCATTCGTGGTATGGCTGGCGCTGCTGGCCTCGCTGTTGCTGTGCCGGCTGAAACCGTTGCTGATCCGTTGGCCGCGCGCGTTCGCGTGGCCACTCGCGTGGTGCGCGCTGGTTGCGCTGGTGGCCGCGGCCAGCGCGGTGGTGGCGTGGCTGGACCACGCGCTCGGTACCACGCTGACCCCCGCATCGGCGCCGCGGTTCGTGTCCGGCAACACCATCCTTGCCGCGCTGCTGGGCGCGGCGTTGCTGCGTTATTTCTACGTGCTGGCGGAATGGCGCGCGCGGCTGGCGGCGGTGGCGCGCGCGCAATTCGAAGCCTTGCAGGCGCGCATCCGTCCACATTTTTTGTACAACAGCATGAACACCGTCGCGGCGCTGGTGCGGGCCGACCCGGATGCGGCCGAGCGCACGGTCGAAGACTTGTCCGAATTGTTCCGCGCCTCGCTGGGCGCGGGCGACAAGCCCACCACGCTGGGCGCCGAACTCGGCCTGATCGATCGCTACCTCGCGATCGAGCAACTGCGGCTTGGCGACCGCCTCAACGTGGAACGCGACCTGGTCGATCTGCCGGCCGGCATGGAAATCCCCGCGCTGCTGCTGCAGCCGCTGGTCGAGAATGCCGTTTACCACGGCATCCAGCCGCGCCGCGACGGTGGCACCTTGCGCATCGCCGCCCGGCGCGTCGCCGGCAGCGTCGAAATAGAAATCGCCAATCCGTTGCCCGATATCTCGGCGCCGGTGCGTAGTGGCCACGGGCTCGACAACGTGCGCCGCCGCATCGCCTACCACTTCGGTGAACGTGGCGCGCTGGAAACCCGCAACCGCGATGGCGAATTCCGCGTGCTGGTGAGGTTGCCGTGCGCATCCTGATAGCCGACGACGAGCCGCTGGCACGGGCGCGGCTCGCCGCCTTGTTGCGCGACTGCGAAGGCGCCGAGGTCGTGGCCAGTGTCGGCGACGGCGAGGCGGCGCTGGCGGCCTGCGCGCAGCATCGGCCCGAGTTGCTGCTGCTGGACATCGCCATGCCCGGCCTCGACGGCATCGGCGTCGCGCGCCGGCTCGCGGCGCTGCCTGACCCGCCGCAACTGGTGTTCTGCACGGCTTACGAGGAACACGCCCTGGCGGCCTATGAATTGCGCGCGGCCGATTATTTGTTGAAACCGGTACGGATCGAACGCTTGCGCGAAGCGCTGGCACGCGCACGGGCCCTGCAGCGCCGCGCGCCTTTCGCGGCCGCAACGCTGCTGGCGCAGGTGCATGGCGCGCCGCTCAAGGTTCACCTCGACGAGGTGTTGTACATGACCGCCGACGACAAGTACGTCACGCTGCATCGCGCCGCGGGCGACCTGTTGAGCGAACAATCGCTGAAGGCGATCGAGGAAATGTTTCCCGAGCGTTTCGTGCGTGTGCACCGCGCCTGCCTGATTCCGGTCGAACGCCTGCTCGGCCTGCATCGCGATCCCGATGGCACGGTGCGCGCGTTGATCGCGGGCAGCGCTGCGAGCCCCGAAGTCAGCCGCCGCAATCTGCCGACCGTGCGGCGGTTGCTACGAGGCGGGCAGGACTGACATTTCGCGTGCCGGTTGACACCTTCGTCCGCGGGCGGCTAGCGTGCGCGAGCCGGTGCCGCAGGGGCGGCTTGGATCACAGGGGAGCGCTGCATGCAGTCGTGGACACGGCTCGCCGCCATGTTGGTGGTGTGCATCGCGCTGGCTGCGTGCCAGCGCGCACCGGACCTGAGCAAGCTGGGCTCGCCCGCGCATCGGCTGGTCGGGCATTGGGCGACCAGTGACGGCAGCGAGGAATTCTTCGCCCCGGTGGGTACCTCGGGAAGTGGCGAGTTCACCGCGATGCAGTCGGGCGGCAAACCGGCGCAGCAACGCTATCGCCTCGTGGATGAAGATCCGACCACCCAGACCGTCCACATCGCCATGCTCGACGCGAACGGCACGGCCGGCGAACCGCGCACGATCACGCTTTCCGCGGACGGCGAATCCGCCACGGTGACGCAGGGGAATTCGTCGGTCGCGCTGGCCCTCGCGCGCATGGACGATGCTGCGACCCCCGAAGAATCGCGCTATGTGTTGTCGCCCCCGCCGGCTGCCACTGCGCCATCCCGCGACTCGCACTACGCCGGAACGCGCAGCGACAATCCACCGGTCAATCCTTCTTTCGGCCCGCCCACCAATGCGCCGGACGGCGTGTACCGTTACGTGCTGATCGGCTACGACGGCATGACACCGCTGTACGCGTGGAAGCGCGTTTCGGATACCTCGGGCCGCCACGTCGATGAAAACGCAGTCGCCTATTCGCGCGGCATGGCGCGCCGCCACGACTACGTAATCTGGCTGCACGCGGTCGCGTTCGCGATCCTGATGGTCACGACGCTGCTGTTCCGCAAGAACATCGACGAAAAAATCCTGCTGGGCGGGTGGAGTGCCGCGGTCGTGATCGGCCTGCTGGGCGTGTTCGCGTTCAACATGCCGATCATCGCCGGCTTGGTGGAAGTCGCCATCGCATTCGTGCTGCTGGTGCGCGGGCTGTTTCCGAAGTCGGACATGCTGGCGTAAAGCGCTGTGTCCCGGCTTGCGCCGGGACGATCGCAATATCAGGGCAGCAACACGAAGTGCGTGATCGATTGCGCGACTTCGCGCGGTTTTTCCACGATCGACATGTGCCCGCAGCCGTTGAGTTCGGTGACGCCGATGTTGGGCGCGTGGGTGAGACCCTTGCGGATGGCGCTCAAGGCAGATACGTCGATGATCTGGTCCTGCATGCACCAGACCGCCAGCGTCGGCGCGGTGATGTCGGGCAGCTTCGCTTCGAGCGCGTAGCGTTCATCCGGTGCGGTGATCTCACGCAGCACCTTGTCGTCGAAGGCGCGCTCGCCCTTCGACTTGTCCACGAATACGTCCTGGATGCGCGCGGGCACCGAAGGTGGATGGGAGAACAGCAGCGATTCGAGATGCTTGAATTGCGCGCGATCATCGATGTCGAACGGACTCTTGCCGGCTTTCAATTCACGCACGAAGGCGTTTTCCTTGAACCTGACACCGGCGCTGTCCACCAGCACCAGCGCGGCGACCTCCTTCGGGTATTTAGCGGCGTACATGCCGGCGATTGCCCCGCCCATCGAGTGTCCGGCCAATGCGAATTCATCGAGGTGCAGCGCCGCGATGAAGCCGTGCAGGCGGTCGACCTGCGCGGCGTAGCCGTAGCTCGCGTCCGGCAGCCGCGTCGAGGCACCCCAGCCCGGCAGGTCCGGGATGATGACCCGGAAATTGCCGGTGAGGTAGCGCGCAGCCAGCAACCAGTCCGCGTAGGTGCCGCCGTAGCCGTGCAGCAGCACCAGCGGTGGTCCGTTCTCCTTGCCGCCTTCGAGATACACCCAGCGCGTGTCGCCAACCTGCACCGATTGCTGGTGCAGGCCATCGCGCCATGCCTGCCACGCGACCGCGCCGCGTAACACGACCCTGGGCGCGATGAAATACACGCCGAGCCCGATCACCGCCAGCGCGATCGCCACGCCGCCCAGGATTTTCAGGCGCCATGCGAACCGCGCCAGCAGCACGTCGCGGGTGGGATGGTTCGACATGCGCGTCAATCCTTGTTCGCGTCGCCCCTGGCTTCAGCCGCGCGGGTCTTCGCGAACAGCCGCTCTACCGCCATCTGCGTCAGCGGGTGGTAGCCGTTCTTCGCTTCCGCGTACACCTTTTCGGCGTAGGCGAAACCCTCCGGCGTCTGCACGAATGCCTTGTATACCGGCATGGTCAGGTACAGGCGTCCAATCCGCGCCATGTGTTCGGCGGCCGCGGGCCATGCGGCCTTGTCGCCGGCCGCGATCGCGTGCACGTACCAACGCATGCCGATCTCCGCGTTGGGCGTGCCTGTGAGGTGCCACGCTGCGTCGAGCTGTTGCATCTTCGCGAGCGGTGGCGCATCAGGCAGGCGGTCGAGGAAATACATCCATTCCTGCGTGTTCCAGGACTTGGCGTCCAGCTTGTCCGCCGCGAGCGTGCCGGCGAGGAAGGCCACGCGCTCCTTGTCGATCGCATCGAAGCGGGGCGAATCGGGGATCGGCGCATCCTTCGGAATGCCCGCTCCGTACACCCATTCCTTCACTTCGTCCCAACTCATCTTGCCTGGATATTTGTCGATCAGGTTGGGTTTCAGGTACGCCATCATCTGCTCCGTCGTGATGCTGTGCCATTGGAAATGGTTGAAGTAGCCCTTCAGCCAGGTGTCGAAATGCTCGCGCCCGAATTTCTGTTCCAGGGCGCGCAGGAACCACGAACCCTTGTCGTAGGCGACGTCGGACAATTCATCGTCGGCATCCACATCGCGCGGCTGCGGCGCGAGGCGCTGCGCATTTTCCGGCATCTTGCCGATGGTCTTCTCGAGGTTGTGGATCGCCAGCAGCGTTTCCTCGGTTTCCTGGCGCGGGCCGTACAGCGCTTCGGTGACCCGGCCCTGCACGTAGGTGGTGAAGCCCTCGTTCAACCAGCCGTCGCGCCAGGTGGCGTTGGTGACGAGGTTGCCCGACCACGAGTGCGCGAGTTCATGCGAGATCACGCTGACCAGGCTCTTGTCGCCGACGATGATCGTCGGCGTCGCGAACGTCATGTTGGGATTTTCCATGCCGCCGAACGGGAACGACGGCGGCAGCACCAGGATGTCGTAGCGGCCCCAGCGGTACGGGCCATACAACTTCTCGGTGGTCTCGATCATCTTTTCGGTGTCTTCGAATTCGTGTGCGGCTTTCGCGACCACCGAGGGTTCGGCGTACACCGCGCTGCGCGGGCCGGTTTCGCGCACGTCAATATCGCCTGCCGCGATCGCCATCAGATAGGAGGGAATCGGGTGGGTCTGGTCGAAATCGAACGAGCCGTCCAGCGGATGCTTCGGATCGTTGGGCGCGCTCATCACCACTCGCACGTCCTTCGGCGCGGTGACGTGCGCCTTGTAGGTGAAGCGGATCGCGGGCGAGTCCTGCAGCGGGATCCACGAACGGGCGTGGGTTGCTTCCGATTGCGAGAACAGAAACGGCAGCTTCTTGTCGGCGGTTTGCGCGGCGGTCAGCCATTGCAGGCCGCTGGCATCCGGCGACGTGGTGTAGGCGATGCGCACTTCGTGCGGATGTTTCGGCGCGGCGATGGTGAGCTTCGAGCCCATGTTCGGTACCGGCG
>JAGWZT010000451.1 GCA_018971925.1 Lysobacteraceae bacterium
GCCACGAAGGCGGTAGATATCGAACGCGCTCAATGCCGCGTGCGCGGCTGTTTCCCGCCAGGATTCATTTCGACGCTGAGCGAAAACGAGCGCTGCTCGCCCGGCTGCATCGCGCCGACGCCGACCAGGCGCCGCGCGATTTCCTCGCCGCGTTCGTTGCGGATGACCAGCACCATCGAGTATTCCCACGCGCCACTGTCGGCCGGGTTGCGGAAGCTGCCTTCCACTTTCAGCGGCGTCAGCGCGGCGGGCGCCGCCAGGTCACTGGCCGGTCCGCCGTAGCGCAACTTGTGGTTGCAGGCGGGGCATATCGCAGCGCTTTCCAGAATGGTCTCGCGGCAATGCGGGCACGTGCGCGTCGCGCCCGCCGTGCCCGCACCAAGGGCGGTCATTTGATCTGGCCGTTGCCGTTGTTCTTGTGGATGTCGGTGACGCCGGCCTTGCCGTCTTCCCAGCCGAATTCGGCGTTGCCACGCATGCGCGATCCCTTGGCGACACTGAAGGTCTTGGACTTCACGTCGCCGGCCAGCGCGCCGGTCTGCAGCAGCTCGACGTGCTGCGCGTTTTCTATGTTGCCCGTGAGCTCGCCCGCGACCGTGACGCGTTCCGCGCGCACGCTGCCGTTGACCTTGGCGCCGTTCTCGATGGTCAGGTCGCCGCGCACGTTGATGTCGCCCTTGAAACGGCCGGCGATGCGAACGTGCCCGGCACCTTCGATCTTGCCTTCGATGACGAGATCGGGCGAGATGAGCGACTCGGTGGCGGAGCGGGCCGGCGCGGACGCCGGGTTCGCGGCCACCGGTTTGACCGGAGCCGGCGATTCGACCGGATCGGGTATATCGAACCGCGCCAGGTCGGGTGGATCCTGCAACGTGGACGACGGGGACTTGACGGGTTCTTTCCACAGGGCCATGGCGGCGCTCCGATTCGGGTCAGGGAGAGGCGAGCGTACCCCCAATCGCGCCGGATGGGAACTGCAAGGTGAAAGAAAAGCCCTTGCACGACGCGGAATTGCGAACCTGATCTCGGGTGATACCTGAACCTGCCCGGCGGAGGGAGGCGGGATCCCGCCCGGCGTTTCGGGCCAAACTTCCCTCTACCCTTGGGAGACAGGCCGCGGGTGAGGGCCTCATCCACAACGGGACATGGGCTGGGAGAGTGTTCGGGCGAAGCGGAACGCCGCAATGGCTCCGAACCCTCATCCGGCACTACGCGCCACCTTCTCCCGGAGGGAGAAGGGAAAAACAAGCACCCCGCCGCCATCGAAGCCGCTGCGCAAGGCGTGCTGGGTGCGCGCGCACCATTTCCCGACGCCGCGCTGGCCAATCTATACGATCCATTGTCCATGCCGCCTGCGCTGGTGAAAGCGCATCAGGCGCTGGATCGCGCGGTGGACGCCGCCAACGTCGCCGCCGAAAAATCCGCTGGACGCAAACCGCCCAGACTTTCCAGCGACGCCGAACGCGTCGCCTTCCTTTTCGAGCGCTATCAGGCGTTGACTTCGTTGCTGCCCGCGAGCAAGCCAGCAAAAATCTGCCGTCGGAAGGCGAAGGTGACGCCATGATTGCAAATCTTGCAATGATTTTGGCCATGCTGATTCCAGTCGGTTTTGCGGTCGCGTTCGTTGCGGAAGCGACGGCGCGCTGAAAAGCGACCACGTTTGCCCTCCTGGTTCACCGGTTTTTTTATCCGGCTGCGATTCCGTCGATTTCGACTCCCCCCGTTCGTCGCCAGGACAGGAGCATGCAGCGCACCGGAATCGCCGGTCGCGGCTCCGCCCATCCAACGAGGAGGCACGACGATGCGATTTCTTTCCATGATTCGGGTCGCTGAAAACACTGGTCAGAAGCCCAGCGAGAAGCTGATGACCGATATGGGCCAACTGATCACGGAGATGACTGCGGACGGCACCTTGCTGGACACCGCCGGCCTGCGGCCGACCTCCGAAGGCAAACGCGTGCGCTTGTCCTACGGCAAGCAGACCGTTTCGGACGGTCCGTTCACCGAATCGAAAGAGGTGATCGGCGGCTACGCGCTGCTGAAAGCCGATTCGATGGAGCATGCGCTGCAACTCACCA
>JAGWZT010000452.1 GCA_018971925.1 Lysobacteraceae bacterium
GTGTTCCTGCAGAACATCACCGGCTTCATGGTCGGCAAGAAATACGAACAGGCCGGCATCGCCAAGGACGGCGCAAAAATGGTCACGGCCGTCGCCTGCTCGCATGTACCCAAGTTCACCGTGGTGATCGGCGGCAGCTTCGGCGCCGGCAACTACGCCATGTGCGGCCGTGCATACGGCGCGCGCTTCCTGTGGATGTGGCCCAACGCACGCATTTCCGTGATGGGTGGTGAACAGGCGGCAAGCGTGCTGGCGACGGTCAAGCGCGACGGCATCGAAGCGCGCGGCGGCCACTGGTCGGCCGAAGAGGAAAACGCCTTCAAGGCGCCGATCCGCGAACAGTACGAGCGCCAGGGCAGCCCGTATTATTCAAGCGCGCGGCTGTGGGACGACGGCATCATCGATCCGGCCGACACGCGCCGCGTGCTGGGCCTTGCCATCTCGGCATCGATGAATGCGCCGATCGAACCGGAGCGCTACGGCGTGTTCCGGATGTAATGCGAGGCGTTCAGAAGAATTCGTATTCCAGCTGGAACCGGATCGACGTGTCGGGCGTGCCGTGCGTCAGCCCCGCGAGGATCGCAGCGTCATAGCGGAGTTTCTTCGCGTTGCCCAGACTGGCGACGCCGAAAAATGCCGGGCCCAGCCGCAACTGTTCCGAGTGCAGGTGTGCCGGATCGCCCAGCGATCCGAACGCCTGCATGCCCGGTTGGAAACGCGGCCCGAGGTTGTATTTCCATTGCACCTGATACTCCAGTTCATCGCGTCCACCGGGCCCTCCGTCGTGCATACCGTCTTCCGGCAGCGCGCTGAGCCGTCGCATCCAGTAGATGTTCAGATTGGCTTGCGTGTGTTCGGTTTCCTTCTGGAACATCGGCCCCAGTACCAGCGTGTTCGAATGCTCGAGCCGATTGTGCTCCAACTCGGCGAAGATGCCGGCATCCATCCAGTGCTCGCCATGCTCGGTCAACTGGAAAATGTTCTCGAACTCGTATTCTTCCACGCGTGCGGCGTGGCCCGGCGATTGCGAATACTCGGCCTCCACTTCGACGCCCCAGCGTGGCATGAGTCCGTAGCCGAACGCCAACTTGGCCGCGCGTTCGCCGTTGTCCCCGTGTCCCCAGTCGAACATGCCGCCTTTCAACTCCAGTTCCCATTCGCGGTAATCGATGATCGGCGAATAAATTGTCGTTGCGGGGCCGGCCATCGCGGTCGCGGGCAGCGCGAACGTGCCCGCCAAACCCGCAATACCCGCCAAGGTCCCCATCGAGAGCCAGCACCACCTGCCCTGTTTCATCGTGATTCCTCTGGTCTTCGAAAAGGACATTTGCGGGAGCGGTCGCTGCGGCGCGCTGCTCGTCGCAAGTTTCTGAAAATCGGCACAAAGCCACCCTGCCTCGCCGTCGGCGAGTCATTTCGACAATCGATGACCTGATCAGGTCGTGTTCGCGACCTGCGAATGATCCCGCGGCGGCGTATGCGACGACTTCCCCACGCCACGTGCGATTGCGGAACGGGCCACCACCCAGCGCATGCCGGCCAGCAAGGTCAAGAAGGTCACCACCCAGAACACCAGTTGCATGCCGGCCGGGCGCGCTTCGTAACCGGTGAGCACGTGCACCGCCTGGCCGACGATCGAACGGTTGGTGAGCAGCCAGGAGGTATCCCAAAGCTGGTTGCCCCACGCGGGCAGCAGGTTGGCCTGGACCAGGAAGCCTGCTGCCGACGCCGCCAGCCCGCTGGCGAGTACCACGAGCATCCAGTTGGTCGCGCTGAAGAAATAACGGATCGGGATGCGCAGCAAGCCGAAGTACAACGCGAATCCCACGGCGACGCCGCCGGCGAGTCCAAGCGGCACGCCACCGAGGAAGCCCAGCTTGCCGGCGCCGCCCGCGGCCATCCCGAACAGGAACAGCACCACTTCCGAACCTTCACGCAAAACGGCCAATGCAACGACGGCCAGCAGGATCGCGATCGAACTCGAGCCGGCCTTCACCGAATCGGTGACGCGTTGCATCTGCTGCACCATTTCCTTGCCATGGCTGGACATCCAGGTGACGTGCCAGCCGATCATC
>JAGWZT010000453.1 GCA_018971925.1 Lysobacteraceae bacterium
TGCTGCCGAGCCGGCGCTTTTCGCCATGCAGGCCCTGGCCGCTTTCGTATACGCCGATGCGCTGCTCGATGCAGAACCGGATGTTTTCCAGCCAGCTCACGTGGTAGAGGTTGTAGCGATCCATGGCCGCGTGGTCCATGCCCAGGAACTTGTCGAGCAGGCGTGCGGAATCGCGCAGCACCAGGTTGAACGCAACAAGCCGCTCGTCCTCGGAATAGGTGACGCAGAATGCGCGGCCCGGCATCCCGCGCAGCACGTTTTCGAAATAGTCTGGCGTCAGTTCCTCGAACGACAGCTTCGCGTTCGCCAGCGTCTCGCGGTACAGGCGCTGCACGTCATCCGCGATGTGGGAAAGATCGGTGCGCCATTCGATCTTCAATGCGGCGCCGGCACGGCGCTTGCGGCGCAAATCCTTGCGCGTGGACGCGCCCAGCGATTCAAGATAGCCGTCCACTTCATGCCAGGGAATGTCCAGCGTGGCACCCGGCAGGCCGGGCAACGCGCGCAAGCCGCGCTGCGGACACACCTGTTGCCACACCGGTTCATCCAGCGGTGCATCCTTCACCGCGAGCATGCCGAATTTCTCCTTCGCCGCCACGGCCTCCATTTGCGCGAGGATCGCATCCAGCCACGCCGCACGTTGTTCCGGCGTCGAATCGGGCGCGAAACCCACCCGGCAACGTTCGGTCACCGGCGAGCCCAGCGACAGCATCGGGATGCGCAGCAGGCGCGGAAAAACTTTTGCCAGCGCTTCGGTCGCGTGGCGCAGCGCACCCTGCACCGTGGTATCGAGGCGGTAGTCGGTGGCGAAGGCAGGCACCGCGGCCAGCAACCGGCCATCGTCGCGAACCGCGAAATACTGGTAGCGAAATTCTGCGAGACCCGCGTGCTCGATTGCGCGCAGGTAGGCGTGGTCCTCCAGTTCGTGCGGGAACAGACGATTCCACGCGTCCGGCGCGAACGCGTCGATGGAAGGATGCACGGTGGCTTCGATCATGCCCGGAGGGGTGCGACGTCGTTCGGCGATGTGGAAGCGGGAGCGGGGGTCATGGCGCAGCGCGCGCAGTGCAGGCGTCGAACAAGACGCACGCGAGTTCGCAGTCGGTGCGGATATTGTCTTCGATCTTGCGTCGATCCATCGCGTCGCGCAGTGGCTGGTCCATTTTCGATTCGATGCGTTTCAACCAGTTGACGTGCCGCGGCGGCGAGTATTCGCCGCAGATGTCCGCGCCGAGCACCCGTTTGCGTTCTCCCGCGGCGCGAAGCATCGCACGCAGCGCCGCGAGCGGCATTTGGCCCTGGTCCCAGTTGGTCAGTGCCTCGTGCTCGGGCAGCACGTCCTTGTCGATGGTGATCCAGATGGCTTCGGTGGGAATCGCCGCCAGCACCGCATCGATGGCCTGCGGCAACGGCACGCCGGCGAGATTGCGCCAGTGGATGTGTCCGTCGCGCCAGGTGTGTCCCGGTCCGTCGGCGATGCGCCGGCGCACGCGCGACGCTTCATGCTGCCACGGGAACAAGGCCAGCCGGCCCGCGGCCAGCGCCGGGAGATTGCCGCCCTTGCGGACGGGGTCGATCAGATCGTCACTGCAGCAACCCACCGTGACGACCCGCTGCACATTCGGCAACGCCAGCGCGCGATTCACCCACGAGCCGCAGTGCCAGCGAGGCGCCAGGCGCACCCAGTCTGGGTGATTGTCGAAATGCAGCAGGGTGAACGGTTCTTCCACGCGCTCGGCCAGCAACGCGGCGAGGTGGTGGAAATCACCGGATCCCATGAACGTGACGGACGGACGCGGGTCCGCCGCTGCCGCGAGCCTTGCGCGCGCCGCTTCGATGTTCTTGCGGCGGCTCCACAGGCGCAGGGATGGGCCGATGTCGCGCAGGTCCACGCGCGTGACCGATGACCAGGGCGCGGCGGCGGCGAGTGCCGTGGCATCGACGCTGCCATCGGTGTCGAGGATGCGAAGGTGGGCCATGTAGCAAGTATCGTGTTTCGGGGCGTCGGACGGTTCGGGTCCCGTTGCCGGGCGATCCGGCCAGAAGTCGCGAGCCGCATGTTGCCTGAACCGC
>JAGWZT010000029.1 GCA_018971925.1 Lysobacteraceae bacterium
TGGCGATGTCGTAGCGATAGATGTTGGAGATACCGGTGTAATACGAACTGCCGTACAACTGGCGGCCGTCCCTGCTGAAAATGAAGCCTTCCGGCGCCGCCTGGCCAAAGCTGTACGTCGCGAACGGCGTGGTGCTTCCCGCCAGCAACCCCGCCGTCTTGTAGAGGTGCAGGAAGTTGGCGCCGTTGATTTCGGCGATCGACAACGACAGCATGCTGCCGTCGTGCGACACGTCCAGATCGAACGGCACCTCGCCGTAGGCAAAGGTATGCACCTGGTGCCATTCGCGGTACGGATACGGGATGTGCACCAGGGTGACATAGCCGTTGGCGGTGCGCAGGCCCCACAGTGAACGGTCGGCCGGGTCGAACGCGAGGTCGCCGATGCGGGCCTGCCTCAACAACCGCCGGCTCTTGCCGGTGCGGATGTCGACCTCCATCAGGTCGCGGTAGTCCAGGTTGTTCTGCGTGTAGAAGAACGTTCCCGTCGCAGGGTCGTACGCGGAAGAGGTGACGATGTATTTCATCGAACCCTTGATGTCGACCACATGGCGAATTTTCCCGTCCTGCAGCGACAGCACGCCCACGTAGGCGAGCTTGCCGGGGTAGCGGAAGGCGCCGACCAGGTCGCCATGGTCGTCGAGGAACGCTCGTGAGACCGAACCGAGCGCACGCGGCGCGAGAGGCGTCACCGGGGTGATCGGGTATTCATGCACCTTTTTCAGGTTGGCGTCCTGGAAGGTGTGCTCCCAGGCGATCCAGTCGTTCCACGCCTGGTTCAGCGGGATGTGGAACACCTGCTGGAACTGGTCGGCGTAATACGCCTTGCTGTCCTGGCTGCGGATGAACCAGTCGAGCAGTTGCTGCGGCGAATAGCGCAGCGACAGGTACGTCATGAAGCGCGTGCCGTACAGGTAGGCGTTGGTCATGGTTTCGAAATTGACCGATGTGCCCACCGACACCAGCCCCAGCGGGCTGTAGAAATGCGCGTGGTCGCGCACCATCGCGCGGAACACCATTTCATCGTAGGGCCCCTGGGCACGGCCGATGCCGCCGCCCATCCAGGTTTCCATGTAGACCGCGATGCCTTCCTGGAACCAGCGCGGCACGCTCATGCGCGGGGTGGTCAGGTAGCCGTACAGGATGGTTTCCGGGTGCGCGTCGATCGGGCGCGGCTTGCCGCCGAGGAACCTTCGCCAGCGCGCGTCTCGCGCATTCCAGCCATCCATGGTGGCGGCGTGCACCAGTTCGTGGTTGGCCGTCGAGAACAGGCGCTCGCTGCTCGGCGAGGTTCCCATGGCCTTGAGATCCGGGGCAATGTACAGCGTCACCTCGTTGAACGGCTCCACCGAGGTGCCACCGTTGCCGTAATCGCTGAAATCGGTGAGCACCACGGTAGTGCGGTCCCAGGGCTTCCAGTGGAAGATCCTTTCCTGGAACTGCAACGAATTCTCGAAGCTGCGCGCGACGTGCGGGACCAGGTAGGCGTCGTCCGGCGTGTACAACACCCGCAGGTCTTTCGTCTCGAGGCTCTGCAGTTGGAACGATTGAGCCGCCACGCGATTCGGAAGCGCGGTCAGCGCGACCAGTACGGCCACGAGCAGCAGATGTCCCCGCACCGATCGCCCCATGATCCGCCCCTTGCGCAAGTGCCTGCCGCCACCCCGGCCCTGCATCTTGCTGGCACACCACCGTGTGGGAAAGCATACAGCTCCGCCCGCGAATGCGGGCGGAGCTGTGGAGAATCAGGCTACCGCCGGGGCCTCATCGTGGTCCCGGGGTGACCCTTGGCGTTACTGGGTCGCACCGCGTTGCAAGGCGCTGCGGGCGGCGTCGCTGTTCAACAGCTGCTGGCGGAACGCGGCGTTGTTCAGGGCCGCGCGGAAGGCCTGGTCCTGCATGGCTTGCCGGAACGCCTGGCTCTGCAGTGCGCTGCGGAACGCATCGTTGTTCAACAAGGCGGTCCGGAATGCGTCGTTGCTGAGCAGCGTGCTGCGCAGCATTGCGACATTGGCCAGTTGGGTGCGGAACGCATCATTGTTCATCAGCGCGGCGCGGAAGGCATCGTTGTTCTGCAAGGCCGTGCGGAACGCATCGTTGTTGGCGAGCGCCTGCCGGAACGCGTCGTTGTGCTGCAGCGCTGCGCGGAACGCATCGCTGTTTTGAAGCGCGTTGCGGAACGCGTCATTGTGCTGCATCGCCGTGCGGAACGCATCGTTGTTCTGCAAGGCCGTGCGGAAGGCATCGTTGCTGGCGAGCGCGTTGCGGAACGCGTCGTTGTGCTCCAACGCGGCCCGGAATGCATCGCTGTTTTGCAGCGAGGCACGGAACGCGTCGTTGTTCTGAAGCGCGTTGCGGAACGCATCGTTGTTCTGCAGCGCAGTGCGGAACGCATCATTGCTGGCGAGCGCGTTGCGGAACGCATCATTGTGCTCCAGCGCCGACCGGAACGCGTCGCTGCTTTGCAGGGCGTTGCGGAACGCGGCGTTGTGCTGCATCGCCGTGCGGAACGCATCGTTGTTCTGCAGGGCCGTGCGGAACGCATCATTGCTGGCAAGCGCCTGCCGGAACGCGTCGCTGTTTTGCAACGCGGCGCGGAACGCATCGCTATTCTGCAGCGAGGCACGGAACGCGTCATTGTTGAGCAATGCGGTGCGGAAGGCATCGTTGTTCTGCAAGGCCGTGCGGAAGGCATCGTTGCTGGCGAGCGCGTTGCGGAACGCGTCGTTGTGTTCCAGCGCCGATCGGAACGCATCGCTGTTTTGCAACGCGTTGCGGAATGCGTCGTTGTGTTGCATCGCCGTACGGAATGCGTCGTTGTTCTGCAGCGCAGTACGGAACGCATCATTGCTGGCGAGCGCGTTGCGGAACGCATCGTTGTGCTCCAGCGCCGACCGGAACGCGTCGCTGTTTTGCAACGCCGTGCGCAGCGCACTGCTTCTCTGCAGCGCCGTACGCAAGGCATCGCTGTTGGACAGTGCAGTGCGCATTTCGCTGTTTGCCAACGCAGTGCGGAACGCATCGCTGCGCAGCAGCGTCATCATCGCCGGATCGTTGATGATCTTCTGGTAGGTGTCGGTCTGGACGAATTTTGCCGCGTCCTGGTTGCCGAGCTGCAGGTCGCTGCTGCTCACCTGGCTCGCTTCGTAACGCTGCGCCGGGGCGATCGTCGCCGCGGCCATTTCGTTGGCGCCGTGCGGGAACATGTCGCCCTTGTAGGCGACACCCACCGCCACCGCGACGATCGCTACCGCCACTGCGGTGACCAGTACCTTCTTCTTCGTCGTCATGTTTGCCATCGTGTTGCCCCTTGATTCGTGTCTGTGGTGGGTTCGTGACATACGCCAGCCAATGCGCGACGCACGCCACCCAATACGCCGGGCGCCGCGGAAAGTTGGTGGTTGCGTGGAATTGGAATCCTGCGCTCCGGGCCGGCTCGCCTCTGCGGCCATTTCAAGCAGGCGTGCATGCAGCGATGGGGGAGGTTCCGGTACGGAGGCGGCTTGTCGCAAGGCCGCGTCCAGTTCGAGCAATTCCGCGCGTGCGGCGCGCAGCTCCGGTGAATGGTCCAGCGCGGCCTGCAGCCGTGCGCGCCCGGCGGAATCCAGGTCATTGTCCAGTTCCGCGTGCAGCCAGGCCGTTTCGAGGGGGCCGGTCATGCCACTGCCACCCCGTGCGCGAAAAGCTTCCCGTGCAGTTCCTGGCGGGCGCTGTACAGCCTCGATTTCACGGTTTTCTCCGGGATGTGCAGGATTTCCGCCATCTGCGCGTAACTGCATTCGGCAAAGTGCCTCAGGACGATGACGACCCGGTGGTCGTACGGCAATTCCATCAATGCTGTCTGGATCACGTCGTGCATCTGTGCATCTCCAGCCACCTGCTCGGGCCCACGTCCGGCACTCGCCAGCAGGCAGTCCTCCTCGATCGCAACCATCTCTGCATGGCGCCTGTGCCTCAGCCGGTCGAGGGATTCATTCATTGCGATCCGATAGATCCAGCTGAACAAGCGGTATTTCGGGTCGTATCCAGCGATGTTCTCGAACACTTTCAGAAACACCTCCTGGGTGGCATCCGCCGCCTCCGCGGCGTTGCCCAGCATCCGGTAGGCGACATTGAACATCGGACGCTCGTAACATTCGATCAGCTGGGTGAAAGCACCGGATTCATGCACGCGGAGTCGCGCCACCCAAGCTGCGTCGGGTTCGTCGCTCATCCGCCCCATATGCGCCATATACGCCTCACGCCCCAAAAAGTTGGCGGGCTCACCGGACCCGGCCGGACCACGGGACGTGGTTCAGCCTTGCGTCGCCGTACTGCAGGTCACCGGGAACAGCTTGTCCATTCCGGAATAGCGAAAGACGTCGTAGACGTGCAAGTTGACGTTGACCAGGCGGATGCCCGAACCCGCCGCCACCAGGCGCTTGTGGGTTTTCAAAAGCACGCCAAGGCCGGCGCTCGAGATGTATTCCAGGCCGCTCGCATCGATCACGCAAGGTGGCGGGACCTCGTCCAGGAACGCCTGTGCCGTGGCCGCCTGGGCCGCATCCAGTCGCCCGACCAGCAGCACGTGGCGGTCTTCTCCGTAGCGGATATCAAGCATGGCCGGGCGCCATCCTCTTGATGAAGGTGATCTTGCTCTCGCGATTCCGGTATTCGTAGTGGATCGCATCCACCATCTTCGAAACCAGATACAGGCCCATGCCATCGGGTCGCCGTGCCGCGAGGGGCGCATCGACATCAAGCTCGGGAGGCTGCGTCGGGTCGTAGGGATCGACGTCGTGATCGGTCAGGCTGACTTCGACCGCGTCGCCGACCCAGTCCATGCGCAACCCGATGTCGCGGTTCGTGCCCAAGTTGTACTTGACCAGGTTCACGAACAACTCCTCGATCGAAAGATCCACCGGCAGGCGCAGCGCAGGATCGATGCGCCGTTCGGAAAAGAAAATGTCGGTCGCGGCGACGATGGCCTGCAATTCATCGAGGGAGCGCTTGAGCGTCATTTCCACCGATTCCCCACCCTTCCCGCGGGTTTGCGCCGACGGGCATCCCGACCCGGGGCAGCACGCCGCCGCCACGGGAGCACCTTGGCCACTATAGCGCCAATTGGCCGGTCCCGATCGCGTGTGAGGCGCACCATTGCCCGTCCGGTCGGAGCTGCTTGCCAGCCTCCGGCAACGGGCATTGAATGCGCGACTCGACCGCGCTTGCACCGGGACATCCGTGGTACGAGACTTGCCGGCGTCCGTGGGCTGGACTGTCACCGACGAGAGTCTGGGGGAAATGAGCGTGGACAGCACAGGGCAAGCAGGCGAAGACGCCACCCGCAAGGATCTGCTTGAAGCCTTGCTGGCCACCACGCGCGCATTGGGCGGGCCGGAAACCGGATCGGCTGCCGCGGAGCTGGCCGAGGCCGCGCGTGTGCACACCGGTGCCCGCACCGCGGCGCTGTGGCGCCGCGACACGCAGACCGGCGAGCTGACCCTGCTGATGCCGGTTCGCGACCCACCGCCGCGGCTCGCGGCCGGGGCGGGCCTTGCCGGTCGTTGCGCGGAAGGCGCCCGCATGCTGCTGGAAGTCGACGCCGGAACCGCCGTGGACATCATCGCGGTCACCTCGACCGACCCCGATCGTGCCGGGCGCACGGGCGCTGTCCTGAGCTTGCCGCTGGTGGCGGGCGACACAGTGCTCGGCGTTCTGCAGCTTCTCTACGAATCGGGCCGAGGCTTCGACCCGAACACGGTGCTCCTCGCGCAGGTGTTGGCCGCCGAGGGCGCGCTGGCGTTGCGCCAGCAGGGACCCGGCGAAGCCAATACCTTGCACAGTGAGGTGGAAGTCGCGCGTGCAATCCAGCGCAGCACCTTGCCCACGCAAATGCCGGCGGTGCCGGGTTACGACCTGTACGGCCACTTCCAGCCTGCGACGTACGCCGGTGGCGACATGTTCGACGCGGTGCAGCTGCCGACCGGGGTGTTCCTGCTGCTGGGCGATGCCACCGGTCACGGCTTCGGCCCCGCGCTGTCGGCGATGGAAATGCAGGGCATGCTGCGCGTGGCGTTCCGGCTCGGCGCCAGCCTCGACGAGGCTTACCGGCACGTCAACAACCAATTGACCGAGGATCTTCCCGACGACCGTTTCATCACCGCATTCATGGCGCTCCTCGACCCCGGGACGCACAGCGTGCGCTACCACTGCGCGGGCCAGGGACCGCTGCTGCTCTACCGCGCGGGTGATGACCGCTGCGAGTGGATCACGCCGACCATGTTCCCGGTGGGCGTGATGGAGCTGGCCGAGACGCCCGTGGCGGCGACGCTCGAGATGGGCGAAGGCGACATTCTGGCCTTGATCTCCGATGGCCTGTTCGAACGCGTCGATGCCGGCAACACCGAGTTCGGGCCCGAGCGCGTTGCCGAGGTGGTCCGGCGCGGGCGGCACCTGCCGATGGCGGAATTGTGCCAACGCTTGCTGGATGCGGCCGACGCCTTCGCCGATGGGATCGCCGCGGCGGATGATGTCACTTTGATCCTGGTACGGCGGCTGCCAGATGCCGAAAATGCCGGTGCCTGACGCGACGATTTCCTCTCCTTCCGGGAGAGGGCTTTGAGACTGGTTCTATCCAATTCGGCGTCGCACTATGCTTGTGCGATCAAGTCGCAGCACCCGAATCCAAACAGGGGCTGGTACGCATGGCTGACGTCTTCATCTCCTACGCCCGCGCCGACAAGGCGCGCGTCGCGCCTCTGGTCGCAGCGATCCAAGCCAAGGGCTGGTCGGTGTGGTGGGATCCGGAGATCAGTCCGGGCAAAGAGTTCGACGACGAGATCGACGCCGAGTTGATGTCGGCGAAGGCCGTGGTGGTCGTGTGGACGCCGACGTCGGTGGTATCGCGCTGGGTGCGCGGCGAGGCACGCGATGCGGCCGATCGTGGCGTACTGGTGCCGGTGCGGTTCGAGCAGGCGCGCCTGCCGATCGACGTACGGGCGATCCACACCACCGACCTCGACGACTGGGACGAGGATCCCGCCAGCGCCCCGGCGCAGGTGTGCCTGCACGCGCTGGCCGCCATGATCGCGCACGCCAGCGCTGCGCAGGCGGCCGAGGCGAAGACGCACGCGGCGACTCCGGCGAAAAAGGAAGCGCCCCGTTATTCGGTGTGCGTGTTGCCGTTTCTCAACATGAGCGGCGATCCCGAGCAGGAGTATTTCAGCGACGGCATCAGCGAGGACATCATCACCGACCTCAACAAGGTGTCGGCGCTCGAAGTGGTTTCGCGCAACACGGCCTTTGCCTACAAGGGCAAGCAGATGGATGCATCCGCGATCGCACGCAAGCTCAAGGTTACGCACGTGCTGGAAGGCAGCGTCCGCCGTGCGGGCGGGCGCGTGCGGATCACCGCGCAGTTGACCGACGCGACCAACGACCGGCAGGTGTGGGCCGAACGGTTCGACCGCGAGACGGACGACATCTTCGCGCTGCAGGACGAAATCTCGCACGCCATCGTCAAGGCGCTGCGCTTGCAGTTGTTGCCCGAGGAACGTCGTGCGATCCGCCGCCGCGGCACTGAAAGCGTCGAGGCCCATGACCTCTATTTGATCGCGCGCCAGATCTATGCGACGACGCAGGCGGACGAACGCGGCTCGCAGGCGATCATCCGTACCTGCCAGCGCGCCACCGAAATCGATCCGCATTACCCACAGGCCTGGGCGCTGCTGGCGTGGGGGCAATCCAGTCTGAGCAATTTCAGCAAGCAGCCGGACGATGGAATGACATCCGTGGATCAGGCGCTGGCGCTCGATCCGAACCTCGTGGAGGCGCATGCCGTAAAGGCGGACATCCTGCGCACGCGGGGCGAGATGGATGCGGCAATGATCGAAGCCAATACGGCGCTGAAGCTGGACCCGGAATCCTACGAGGCCAATCGGGTGGCAGGCCGAATCGCGTACCTGCGGCACCAGTTCAAGGATGCGGTCGTCTATTACGAGAAGACCATCAGCCTGATGGACGAGGATGTCAATTCAGCGATGATGCTGACGAGCTCGTATCGCGCACTGGGGGATACTGCCGGCAGATTGCGCGCGGCGGCGGTCGCAGTGCAGCGGGCCGATGCGGTACTGGCGCGCGACCAGAACAATGTGGCGGTCATTGCGTTCAGCGCCAACGCGTTGGCCGCGGCCGGGGAGGCCGAGCGCGCACGGGCGCGCATGAACCGCGCGCTGTTGATCGATCCCGACAATACGAGCATGCGCTACAACTTCGCGTGCGGGTTGTGTGTGTATCTGCACGACAAGGATGCGGCGCTGGACATGCTGGAACCCGTGTTTGCGCGGATCACCGGCGACCTCTTGCGTTACCTGCAGGCGGATCCCGACTTTGAATCCCTGCAGGACAATCCACGCTACCTCGCACTGGTCGAGGCGGCCGAGGCGCGCCTCGCCGCGGCAAAGGCGTCGGAAACGCCGGCAGGCCAGAACGCCTGATCTGCATGGCGGGTGGTGACGCGCCTTCTGGTTTTCGTTCGGCGGGATGCGCTGCGCTCTTCCCGCCTTACGCGGGCGTTGCGTTCACTCCCTTTGGGCCGTCACTCTCTGTCATTCCCGGTTCCGCCCGCGATGAAGCTGCGGGCAGCCCCGGAATGACGAGGTTGAGGAATTACATCCTCCCCGCCTCCAACGGACGCTGGCGGTGCATCACCGCCCACTCGACGTGCTCGGCCAGCGATGCCTCGCCCAGCGCGCGCAGGATCTCGCGCTGCTCGTCGGCATCATCGGTCTTGTCCAGCGCCGCCCGCGCATTGCTGAACACGCGCTCCATGAAACGATACTGCCGGATCAGTTCGCGGTCGGCCTTGCGGAACGAGTACGCCTCGCGCACCGCGGCGAAGATCGAAAACACCGCCATCGCCACGATCAGGTCGTTCTTGGCGTCGGCCGAGAGCCGGTGTGCCAGCACCGCCAGCACCACGCTCAGGAAGATGCCCGCCAACAGGCAGATCGCGCCGATCATCTCGGTGGCGTGGTAGGCGTGCTCACGCTGCCCGGTGCGGCGCCGGTAATAGCCGAGCTCGCCCGACACGTCGTCGCCCACCCACTCGTCGATCACCCCGCGCAGCGCCACGCCGTCTTGTGCAGGCCGGGCGTGGCCGAACAGGCCCGCGCTGCGCATCACGTTGCGCACCCAGCCCAGTTCGATGTCCTGCTTCTGCATCAGGCTGTCGTGCGCGAATTCCGGGTCGCTGGTCAGTGAAATGCCTGCGCGCCGCCAGTAGCACTGCACGCGCAGCCCTTCGGCCAACGCGCGGTAGTCGAGGTACTTGCGGTGCCACTCACGCCGCTTGGCGATGCTGCTGATCAGCACTCCGGCGGCGAACAGGAACATGAACACGTACAGCATGTTGTCCGACGCGGGCAGGTTGTCGTACGCGGTGAACGCCATGCCCATCACGAACGCCACCAGGTAGATCACGCGCAGCGCCAGCAGCACGCGCTTCTGGAAATGCATCGCCAGCCAGTCGGTGGCTCGGAACAACGCGGCGGGCGATGAAGGTGCGTGTGCGTCGGCGCCCTCCGCATGCGGTTCGATGCTGTCGATGTTCGCGCCGTCCGCCTCGATTCCCGCGGCGTATTTCGCCGCATCCAGGTTGAACTGGTCGGCGTGCGCATACACCGTGCGGAACGTGCCCGGCATTGGTGCATCGGGTGCGGAGGCCTCATCGAGGTTGCGCCAGACCACCTGTCCCGGCCGCAGCGGCGCGGCCGGCGCACCATCCGGAGCGTCGCGCGAACAGACCAGATGGCACAGCAATCGCTCGTCGTCGCCGCCGTACAGGCGGGGGCGACGGTTGCGCCTTCGTTCGATATCGCCCGGCGGCGTGCCGGTCAGGAAATAGTCCACGATCTGCGCGGTGCCGCCCATCTGGTGCGACGGCTTGCCATCCCAGATCGCCAGCAGCAGGTGGCAATGCCGCGCCACGAACATCCCGACCTGCGCGTATTGGCGGTTGCGTTCCTCGCCGTGCGTGGAAACCGCGGCGCGGGTGTGGCCGACCAGCAGAGGCAGTTCGATCATCTGCGCCTGCGCGCACAGCGATTCGAAGCGTGCGCGCGCCTCGGAGTCGGCGAAATCGTGCGCGTACAACTCGCGCGCGAACGGCAGCGGCGCCACCAATCGCGCGCCGAGCTTCAAACCTTCCTCAGCCACCAGTTGATCACCACCTTCAGCCAATGGCGAAAGGATGGCCAGCGGCGAATGGGGAAACTCGTGTTGCAACTGTGCGAACAATTCCCGCACGCGCTGCCGGATCGCCTCGACCTCGCGCGCGGCGATGTTGCGGTGGCTGGTGACGCCGATGACCAGCGGCGTGACGCCGGCGTTGGTGCGTGCGTCGCCGGATCGCACGTTTCCGACGATGGACGCGCGAACAGTGCCCGCGGTGCCCGCCCGCGTGTCCCCGGATTCGGGGGAATCAAACGCGGCGCGCGCGATGCCCGATTCATTCTCGTTGGTCATTCCAGTAGCCATGTTTCACGGATCCGTTGTTCCGGGCTGGCTTGAGAATCTACACCTTTGTCATTGCTGGAACCTTCGCGCCCCCATCGTCATTCCGATCCGCCAGCTTATCCCTCGTCATTCCGGGGCCGTCCGCGCTCTTTGCGGACGGAACCCGACTGCGTTTGCAGGATCGCAAACGCGAACGCCCCCGGATCAAGTCCGGGGCAGGCTGCGGCGACCCGAAGGGCGAGCGCCAAGGATGGCGCGAGTCAATCCAGCCTTTGCGTTCCAGCCGCGAAAATCGGGCTGGCTGCGCAGTCCACCCGCAGCCAGCCCAACCGTTCACCCTTCGTATCCCGTT
>JAGWZT010000030.1 GCA_018971925.1 Lysobacteraceae bacterium
GAATAGCGCTCGGCAGTGCCGGTCTTGCCCGCGATCAGGTATGGGAACCCTTTGCCGATACCGGCCGCATAGGCAGTGCCGAGGGGGTTGTAAACCACGCCGAGCATGCCTTGCTTGACCGCTTCGAGATCGGCGGGATCGTGGGTGATCTGCACGGGGGCGGGTTGCTTGTATGCGACCTCCGGCTTGCCGAGCCCGTCGCTGGTCGCGGTCAGGAGGTGTGGCGTGTGCGACAACCCTCCGCCGGAAAGCGTGGCGAGTGCGTGCGCCATCTGCAGCGGCGTCACCATCCAGTAGCCTTGGCCGATGCCCGCGATCACGGTTTCGCCGGGATACCACGGTTGCTTGAACGTCTTGCGCTTCCATTCGGGCGAGGGCAATACGCCGCTGGTTTCGTCCGGCAGGTCGACGCCGGTGGGACTGCCGAAGCCGAACTTGGCCATCCATTCATCGAATTTCGCGATGCCCATCTTGTAAGCGAGCGAATAGAAATAGGTGTTGACCGATTGCGTGATGGCCTGCACCAGGTTGACGTTGCCGGCGCCGTAGCGCGTGTCGTCGCGGTAACCACGCGAGGAGCCGGGCAGATACCAGGTGCCGGTGGACAGCACCGTGTCCGTCGCCTTGCGCAGGCCCAACTCCAGGCCGCCCAGCCCGAGGAAGGGCTTGATCGTGGAACCGGGTGGATAACCGCCGCGCATCGCACGGTTGAGCAGCGGCTTTTCCTCGTCGTCCAGCAGCGCGGTGTAATCGGTCTGGCTGATGCCGTTGACGAACAGGTTGGGATCGAAGCTCGGCACGGTGACCATCGCAAGCACGTCGCCGTTGCGCGGGTCGATCGCCACGGCCGCGCCGGTTTGCCCGGCGAAAGCGTCGATCGTGGCTTTCTGCAGGCGCTCGTCGATGCTCAGGTACAGGTTCTTGCCGGGTTTGGCGGCGACCTGTTGCAGCACGCGCAGCGGCCGCTGGTTGGCATTGACCTCGACCACTTCGTAACCGGGCGTGCCGTGCAGCAGATCCTCGTATTCCTTCTCGATGCCCGTCTTGCCGATGTGGGTGGTGCCGGCGTACTTGTCGGGATCAATATGCTGCAGCTCCCTGTCGTCGATGCGGCCGACGTAGCCGATCACGTGCGCGAATTCGGGACCGTACGGATAATTGCGGGTGAGGTAGGGCGCGATGCTGACGCCGGGGAACTGCCACTGGTCGATCGCGAAGCGGTCGCGCTCGCTCTCGGTGAGGCGAAACTTCAGCGGCACCGATTCGAAGGAACGGTGTTGCCTGAGGCTTTGCTTGAAACGCCGGATGTCGTCGTCGGTCAATGGCACGACCGCCCCAAGCCGCTGCAGCATCGCGTCCATGTGTGCCACTTGATCCGGTATCACATCCAGCCGGAAGGCGGGCACGTTGTCGGCCAGCAGCCTGCCCTCGCGGTCGTAGATCAAACCACGCGGCGGTGGCAGGTGGCGCAGCCGCACGCGATTGGCCTTGGCGCGCGTCGAGTACTCGGCATGTTCGTACACCTGCAGGTAAACGAAGCGCCCGGCCACCACCAGCACCAGCGCCAGCATGATTGCGAATCCGGCCAGCGCGCGCCGGCCGAAGCGTGCGCGCCGCGCACGTTCGTCCTTCAGCTCGCCGCGCCCGTTCACGTCAACCGGCCCCGGCGCTTTTGCCGCGCAGGCGTGTGTTGACATCATCCAGCAGCAGGAACACGAACGGCCAGATCGCGGCGCCCACCGCGGGCGACAGCCACGACAGCGCGGGCATCGCAGGATCTCCCGCGAAGGCGCGGATCAGGGCCTGCAACACGTGGTTGTTGAGCAGCAGCAGGAACACCGCCAGCGATTGCTGCCACATCGGGAAAAATCGCAGGCGCGAACGAAAGCGCAAGGCAATGAACACCATCACCGCCAGCCGCAAGGCCTGGTCGCCCAGCAGTGCGCCGTTCAAGAGATCGGCGGCAAGGCCGACGCAAAACGCCAGCCCGATGCTCACGCGGTCGGTGGATTCGAGCGACCAGTAAATCAGCACCAGTGCCGGCCAATAGGGCTTCAGCGGCTGGAGCATCGCCGGCAGCGGCATCAGCATCAGCAGCATCGCCAGCGCGATGCCGACCCAGAACGCCCAGCCTTGTGCGTGCAGGCGGTTCATGGCGTTGTTGCAGCCCTTGCGGGCGATGCGGCAAGTCGTGCCCGGGCCGCGCCGGGTGCAGGCGGCATGGCCGGGGCGAGTGAAGCCGGCGGTCCGACTTCGGGCGCCGGTGCGGGCGGCCCGACCGGGTCGGGCTGCTCACGCAACAGCAGCACTTCGCCGCTGCGTTGCAGTTCCGCGGCGGGCTTCACCAGCGCCTCCAGGAACATGCCCGAAGGCCCGTGCCTCAGCTCGGTGATGGTGCCCACGGGGAAACCCGCGGGGAAGCGCCCGCCCAGCCCGGACGTGACCCACTGGTCGCCGGGTTTGATGTCCGAGGACAACGGCAGGTTCGGCACCACCAACTGGTCCGGGTCGCCGGTGCCATGCGCGATGCCGCGCAGGCCGTTGCGCGCAAGCATCACAGGAACCGCATGGTCGGGATCGACCACCAGCATCGCCACCGACGCGTGCGGCAACGTTTCGACGATCTGACCCATTACGCCGTGCGAATCGATCACCACCTGGCCGACGAGCACGCCCTCGTCGGCACCGACGTTCAACATTACGCGGTCGCGGGTCGGCCCGAGTTGCACGTCGATCAGCCTGGCCAGTTGCGCGTGCATGCCGAGCAGATGCTGCGTATCCAGCAGGTGTTTGAGGCGTTCGTTCTGATGCGCCACCGCATCCATGCGGTTGAGCCGTGCCTGCGCCAGCATCAACGCTTCGCGCAATTGCCTGTTTTCGTCGATCAGCGCGCTGCGCTGGGTGAACGCCGTGCTGGCGCCGTGCACCCAATCGGCCGGCGCCGCCGCCAGCTTGTAGATCGGAACGATCGCGGCCGCGGTGAGATAACGAACCCGGTGCAACCAGCCGTTGCGGTGGTCCAGCACCATCAGGATCGCGGCCAGCGCTAGGTAAGCGATCAGGCGCAGCGTGCCCGCGGTCGCGTCCGAGAAGATCGGAGAGGATTCCTTTTGCGGAAGCGCCATGGCGATGCGGGTGGGGCGAAGCGGAGCTAAAGCGTAGCAACAATGTCAGCAAGCCGTGGCGGCATGGTCCACGAAAACGCCGCAAGCCAATGAAGCTTTTCAGCGCGCACCTTGATCGGAGTGGCTGTTGTGGAAAGTCAGGCCATGGATGGCTGTGGTGGAGCCAGAGGGCACGAAGGGTTGCAGGCTTGTCGTGCAGATGCCGATGCAGCGTTCATGGATGGACGCATCATTCACTGGCGAAGAAATCGCTTCCATGCATGTCGATCAGCTCCAGCGCGCGCCCGCCGCCGCGCGCGACGCAGGTCAGCGGATCCTCGGCCACCTGCACGTACAGGCCGGTTTCCTCGGAGATCAGCTTGTCGAGGTCGCGCAGCAGCGCTCCGCCGCCGGTCAGCACGATCCCGCGCTCGTGCACGTCCGAGCACAGTTCCGGTGGCGTTTGCTCCAGCGCGGCCTTGACCGCCGCGACGATGCCATGCAGTGGTTCGTGCAGCGCTTCCAGTACTTCATTGCAGTTGATGGTGAACATGCGCGGCACGCCCTCGGCGAGGTTGCGGCCGGACACTTCCATCTCGCGCACTTCCTTTTGCGGATAGGCGCAGCCGATTTCGATCTTGATGCGCTCGGCGGTGGGCTCGCCGATCAGCGTGCCATTGCTGCGGCGCACGTAATTGATGATGGCTTCGTCGAAGCGGTCGCCGCCGATGCGCACGGACTGCGAGTAGACGATGCCATTGAGCGACATCACCGCGACTTCGGACGTGCCGCCACCGATGTCCAGCACCATCGAACCGCGCGCCTCGTGCACCGGGATGCCGGCGCCGATCGCGGCGGCCATGGGTTCCTCGATCAGGAATACGTCGCGCGCGCCCGCGCCTTCGGCGGATTCCTTGATCGCGCGGCGCTCGACCTGGGTCGAGCCGCACGGCACGCACACCAGCACGCGCGGGCTGGGGCGCAGGAAGCGGTTCTTGTGCACCTGCTTGATGAAGTGCTGCAGCATCGCCTCGGTCATGGTGAAGTCGGCGATCACGCCGTCCTTCATCGGCCGCACCGTGACGATGTTGCCGGGCGTGCGGCCCAGCATCATCTTGGCGTCGTTGCCGACCGCCGCGACCGAGCGCGGGCCGCCCGCGCCGCGATCCTGGCGGATCGCGACCACCGAGGGTTCGTTGAGCACGATGCCCTGGTCGCGCACGTAAATCAGCGTGTTCGCGGTACCAAGGTCGATGGAAATATCGTTGGAAAAGATGCCGCGGAACAGTTTGAACATGCGCGAACCGGCAGGGTGCGGGCCTGGGCGACAGGCAAGGGGAAAGAACGCGCCAGTCTAGTTATGGCGCGGCCCCGGCGCAAGGACGAAAGCATGGCAAATCACGGGCCGGGCGTGGTTTTTCGACCGCCTGCTCGAAAGCGCGCGCTGCAACCGCTAGGATCGGCGGCTTGTGTCCTGCGAACGAGGAACCTTGCCGATGCCCGCTGCCCTGATCTGCGGCTCCATGGCCTACGACACCATCATGGTGTTCGAGGATCGCTTCAAGAACCACATCCTGCCGGACAAGGTGCACATGTTGAACGTGTCCTTCCTGGTGCCGCGGATGCGCCGCGAGTTCGGCGGCTGCGCCGGCAACATCGCCTACAACCTGAAATTGCTCGGCGGCGAGCCCATCCCGATGGCGACGGTGGGGCAGGATTTCGCGCCCTACCGCGAGTGGTTCGTGAGCCAAGACATCCGCCTCGACCAGGTGCGCGAGGTGCTCGGCACCTTCACCGCGCAAGCCTTCATCACCACCGACCAGGACAACAACCAGATCACCGCCTTTCACCCCGGCGCGATGCAGCAGAGCCAGTTGAACCGCGTCAGTGAAGTTGCCGATGCCGCGATCGGCATCGTCGCGCCCGACGGCCGCGACGGCATGCTGCAGCACGCCTCCGAATTCGCCGCGAAAGGCATTCCCTTCATCTTCGATCCCGGCCAGGCCATGCCGCTGTTTTCGGGCGAAGAGTTCCGCGCCTTCATCGAACAGGCCGATTACGTGGCGGTGAACAGCTACGAAGCCAGTCTGCTCACCGAGCGCACCGGCTGGTCGGAATCAGAAATCACTGCAAAGGTGAAGGCGTACATTGTCACGCATGGTGCAGACGGTTCGGTGATCCACGCGGATGGCGCCACGCACGAGATTCCGGCGGCGAAGCCGGGTGCGGTCGCCGATCCCACCGGTTGCGGGGATGCGTACCGCGCCGGACTGCTGCACGGGCTGCTGCGTGGGTTTGATTGGCCGACCACCGGACGGATCGCGTCGCTGATGGGTGCGCTGAAAATCGCCAAGCCCGGTACCCAGAACCACCGCTTCAGCACGGACGAATTCGCGGCGGAGTTCAAACGGCAGTTTTCGTGCGATCTTCCCTGATCGCCACTTCGACGTGGGGCTCGCGCCGACAGATGGCTCTCCGGTCATCCAGTCCAGAACGGCCTTCCATGGCATGACTTTTCGCAAAAGCCGCTTCGCGCGCAGCTTCACGCCGATGGGGCAAACTGAACGGCCGCTGCGGGCGCCTGTGGTTTCGTTCAGGCGCCCGAGCAACAATGCTTCCGGCAACTTCGGTACAACCCAACAGGAGGCCATCATGCCCGTCGCACGCAACCTCGTTCTCGCCGCGCTGCTGGCCGGCGCACCGCTCGTGTACGCCGGCAGCGCCCATGCGGCTGGCGGTGAAATCAGTTGCAAGATGCATTTCGAGATCCACGGCTGGTCGGCGTTCTACAAGACAGCCAGCGGCAGCGGTGACGTCAGCTGCAGTAACGGCCAGCACATGCGTGTCCAGCTGCGCAGCAAGGGCGGCGGCCTGACCTTCGGCAAATCCAGCATCGACGGAGTCGGCAAGTTCTCGGGCATCTTCAAGATCGACGAAATCCTGGGAACCTATGCGGTCGGGGAAGCCCACGCGGGTGCAGCCAGGTCGGCGCGCGGCACCGTGATGACCAAGGGCAACGTCTCGCTGGCGCTGAGCGGCACCGGCAAGGGGTGGAACCTGGGCGTCGATTTCGGGAAATTCACGATCAGCAGGTAACGGTCCGGAGCGCTGCTCGAGGACGTCCGGATCGCAAGGTGGCGTAGGCGCAGATCATCCGCGCCTACGCAGGAGCCTCACTGTGCCGCGTGCGCCGGGATGAACTGCTGGTTGACCGCTTCGGCCAACTGGTCGGGCGGCAGCAAACCCTGCGACAGGATGAAATCGTTGAACTGCTGCAGGTCGAACTTGCCCCCCAGCGCGATCTCGGTGCGCGCGCGCAATTGCAGGATGCGCGAGTAGCCGTAGAAGTACGCGGTGGCCTGGCCCGGCGAGCGGAACATGAAGCGGTCCAGTTCCTCGCGCGCGAACGCTTCGGAGATGCCGACGTCGTTGACCAGGATGTCGTGCGCACGCTGGCGCGTGATAAGTCCCAGGTTCAACATCGGGTCGAGGAACGCGCGCGCCGCACGCAACAGCCGCAGCTGCAGCGCGATCATCTGCCCGCCCGCGGGCTCGTACGGCACCATCATCCATTCCGCGTACAGCGCCCAGCCTTCCACGTTGACACTGTTGAATGCGAACAGTGAGCGCGCCAGCGACACGCCGTGTTCGACCATCGCCGAGAATTGCAACTCGTGGCCCGGCCGGCCTTCGTGCGCGGTCAGCGTCCACGCGCAAGCCTTGCAGGTGAAGTCGTCATACGCTTCGTTCTTGCCGTTGCCAGAAGGCGGGTTGCCGAGCGGCAGCACGAAACTGCCGCGCTCGCCGTGGTTGTTGATCAGCGGCGGCGGGTCCATGTGCGGCGCGGGTTGCGCGGCGCTTTCGGCCTCGGACGCCAAACGCATGATCATCTTGCGTTGGGGCAGCGTAACGAGGTGGTGCTCGCGGATGATCGCCTCGATCTTGTCGATGACGGTCTGGTAGTAAGGTTCGATGTTGTTGCGGTCGAGCTGCTGCTTCTTGAGGTCCTTGATGACCGCGCGGTAGTCGGTGGTCGGTGCAAAGCCTTCCGCCTTGGCGACGTAGGGCGCCAGCGTTTCCATCTCCGACTGGATCTCCATGAACGATTGTTCGGCCTGCCTGACCAGTTCCTGTGGCGGAATGTCGATGCCGACGTTCTTCAGGTTGTCCGCGTAGACCGCTTCGGGCAGGCGCGCGTCGGCGCGCGCGCGCGGCAGCACCGTCGATTTCACCCACGCGCTGTAGGCGTCCAGTTGCTTCTGCAGCGTGTCCAGCGCGGGACCGGCGCCATCGATCTTGTACTTCGCATACAGCTTGCGGATGCCGTCCGCGTAGCGTTTGGTGTTGGCGAGGTTCTGTTCCACCTCGGCCCTGTACGGGCCCAGCAGCTTCTTGTCGCCGACCTTGGCCTCGAACAGCGCCTCGGCTTCCTTGGTCACCGGGGTGCAACCCGGTGCCATGCCCACGTAGCACTGCAGACGCGCCAGCGCGTGCGGTCGGCGCGCGGCCGCGACCTGGTCCTGCAGCAGCCCGAACTCGCCCTGGAAGATCGTCTGCCCGACGTCCGTGTAGGGCAGCATGTACTGGTCCTGCAGCTTGCTGCTTTCGATGAAGCGGTCGGCCGCGTGGATCATGATTTCCAGATCCTCGCGAACGTTCGAATCGGTGGTTTTGGCGAGGTCCGCCTGCAAGGTATCGCGTGCCTTGGTCAATGCCGCGCGCGAACGTTCGCTGACGTTCGGCCGCATGTCGACGACCTTGTCGTCGTAGCCCGGCAGGCCGAACCGCGAGGCGAACTCGGGATTGAATTCGGCCAGGGTCTTCAGCAGCACCTGCGCGTAGCCATTGCTCTGCACGACCCACGCGGGTGGCGGCGCGGGTGCCTGGTCCGGGCGCAGGTCGGGTTTGGCGGAAGACGGCGGCGCGGCGAACGCGACAGGTGCGGACAGGGCGAACGCCGCAATGGCGGCGAGGCTACGTTTGCTCATGGCGGGGTCTCCCGGGACGATGCACGCACGCTAGCACGCCGGGTCCACCACGGGATGGGCCGAAAGTCAGCCGCCCGCCATCACTGCGCGATGAAGTCGCCCTGGTAGGCCGGCTTCAGGAATTTCGCGAAGGTGCTTGCCGGCACGTCCACCGTTTGCGTGCCGTCGACGTAAGGCGCGACCTGGTACGGCGGGAAGATCAGCGTGAGGCCGGGGCTGGGGGCGTCCTGCGCCGCGCCCGCGCGAACCACGAACACCGAATAGTTCACCGTGGTGGGCTTGGTGCCGCCGTCCAGCATCTGCAGCATGTTGGACTTCCATTCCCGGATCGCATCGGGGGAGCCTTCGCCCGGCTTGGGCGCGTTCGCCATCAGCTTCCTGAGCAGGGTGTCGTGCGCGAAATTGGCCAGCGCCCTGCGGGCGGCGTCGGGATTCGCGAACAAGTCATCCAGCGCGATCAGCCTGCCGGCCTTGCGGTCGAACACGAACGCCGCCTGCACCGGATTCGGGTGCGCGCCGCCGGTATCCGAGCTTCCGGATTCACGCACGCTGATGAACGCGGATGTTTGCGCCGCGACCTTGAAATCCAGCAGCAATTCGAGTTGCCGGTTGGCGAATTCCGGCAAGGTCTCTGGATCGGGCAAGGCTTGCACGAAATCGCGCTTGGCGTTGTCGGCGGTGGTGCGCATCGCCTCGGCCAGCGGCTTGGCAGCGGCGGGCAGCGTCGGCAAATTGATCGCGATCTTGTAGTGTCTGGTGACCGCGTGGTCCCCCGGTACGGGCGCCGTGCTGGCAGACGCAGGAGCGGGTGCCGTAGCCGGTGCGGGGATGACGGGTGCGGACGCACTGGCTGACGGCGCGGAAGCCGGTGCGGTCGCGGGCTGCTGTTGGCACGCGGCCAAAACCATGGTGGCAAGGGCGACGCAGAGGAGCGGGTGCGTTTTCATCAGTGGCGTTTTCGCGGAGCGACCCGCGAGTCTAGGCGACGGCGTGTTAAGCAATCGCTGGGGCGGCACGGCCCGTGGCCTTATCATGGGCGCATGCAATCGACGAACGCGAACGCGTGGCGCCTGTGCGTTGCGCCCATGATGGACTGGACCGACATGCACTGCCGGTATTTCCATCGCCTGCTCGGCCCGAACGCGCGCCTGTACACCGAAATGGTGACCGCGGCTGCGCTCGTGCATGGCCATCGCGCGCGCCTGCTGGCGCACAACGTCGAAGAGCATCCCGTCGCATTGCAGGTGGGTGGCGCTGAACCGCGCGAATTGGCGCTGGCGGCGCGCCTTGGCGAAGCGGCAGGTTACGACGAGATCAACCTCAACGCCGGTTGCCCCTCCGATCGTGTGCAGTCGGGACGCTTCGGTGCCTGCCTGATGCGCGAGCCCGCGCTGGTGGCCGATTGCGTGCGCGCGATGCGCGACGCCGTGCGTGTGCCGGTGACGGTGAAGTGCCGGATCGGCGTGGACGACCAGGATGACGACGGCGACTTGTTCGCGTTCGCCTCGCGCATGCTCGACGCGGGCGTGGAACTCTTGATCGTGCATGCGCGCAAAGCGTGGTTGCAGGGGCTTTCGCCGAAACAGAACCGCGAAGTGCCGCCGCTCAACTACGCGCGGGTCTACCGTTTGAAGCGCGAATTCCCCGAGCTGACGGTGGTGATCAATGGCGGCATCGACGGATTGGACGCCGTGCAGGCGCACCTGCAGCACGTCGATGGCGTGATGCTCGGCCGGCTCGCCTACCATGACCCCTACTCTCTCGCGCGCATCGATGCCGCGTTGGCGGGTGCGACGCCGCCGTCGCGCGAAGAAGTGATGCTGCGCATGCGCGGGTACATCGAACGCCAGCGCGCGGGCGGCATCCGGCTCGCGGCGATGACGCGCCACCTGCTGGGGCTGTACCACGGCGAGGCCGGCGGCAAGGCCTTCCGGCGGATCCTGTCGGAGCGGGCGCACGCGATGGGTGCGGGCTGGGAAGCCGTCGAAGCCGCGCTGGACGAAGTCCGTCTGCATGCCGGGCGCCGGGCCGCCTGACGCCGGCGTGTCCGCGGCCCGATGGCATGTTCAGCACGAATTCAATGGGTGGCCGGATGATCGGGGGCTGAAGTTTCGCACGAGGCCCGCGACGGCCATGAAAATCAGTATTTTGTCCATGATGCTGGCGGGCGTCCTGGTGGTGTGCGCCATCGATGCCTCGGCAGCGCCGCCGCGTTCGGCGCCCACGCCTCCGCCCGTTTCCCATCCGGCCAACCTGGAGCAAGCCGTCCGGCAGGTGCAGCACCAGACGCGCGGGCATATCCTTGCAGCGGATACAGTGTCGCGTGGGCAGACCAACGTGTATCGAATCAAGGTGCTGACGCCGCAAGGCAAGGTGCAGGTGATGCAGTTGCATTCGAGCCCGCAAGCGCAGGGCCATTCGAGCAAGTCCAGATCCGATCAAGGAGGACACTGATGCGTATCCTGCTGGTTGAAGACGAAGCGCCGTTGCGTGAAACGCTGGCGGCGCGTCTGAAGCGCGATGGCTTCGCGGTCGACGCCGCCGCCGACGGCGAGGAAGGGCTTTACCTCGGGCGCGAAGTGCCGTTCGATCTGGCGATCGTGGACCTTGGCCTGCCCAAGTTGTCCGGCATGGAACTGATCGAAATGCTGCGTAAGGAAGGCCACAGCTATCCCGTCCTGATCCTG
>JAGWZT010000454.1 GCA_018971925.1 Lysobacteraceae bacterium
CATCAATCTAGCATTGCGAGAGGCCTGCCGACAAGCGGGCCAGCACAAGATGTTCAGTTCGAAGCAGGCCGCCCTTGCCCCGGGCCGCTTCGGCCATGGCTTCGTTCGAAGCGGCTGTTGTGAAAAGTCGGGGCAGGATGCCCGTTCTGGGTTGGCAAACCTCGGTTGGCCCGGCATTCGAATATGCCGGACGACGCAGCCGTCAGGGATGACGGCACTAAATGGCCTTGTCGATCAATTGGGTCAGCTGCCCCCGGCCCACCGCGCCGATCTGGGTGGCTTCCACCTTGCCGCCCTTGAACACCATCAGCGTGGGGATGCCGCGGATGCCGTAAGTCATCGGCGTCTTCTGGTTCTCGTCGATATTGATCTTCACGACCTTGAGACGACCGGCGTATTCCTTGGCGATGTCGTCCAGCATCGGCGCGATCGACTTGCACGGCCCGCACCACTCCGCCCAGAAATCCAGCAGCACCGGAGTGTCGGATTTCAGCACTTCGGTTTCGAAATCGGCGTCTTTGACGTGGGAGATGTGTTCGCTCATGGTGGGGCCTGCAACGGGATGATGATTCGACAAGGTGGGGGAGGAGCCGCGGGATTGCAAGCGCGGCCTGCTACAATCGAAACAGGTACTTGGGCATGGCGCGCGGTGCGTCGCCACGCCGCGCCACGCATGCGTGGCATTTCATCGCAACCCGCCGCGCGGTTCAAGCGCGCAACTCCGCGTCTTCCCATCGAGTCTGGCCGACCGCCAGGCTCTTCCCGATCCGCAAGCCCTCCCTGGCGTAAAAACTCCGTGGCCGACCAAGTTCTCACCGACACCTTTTTCGAACAATTCGATCTGCATCCGCACCTTGCGGCCGGCCTCGCCGATTGCGGCTTCACGCGTTGCACGCCGATCCAGGCGTTGACGCTGCCGGTGGCGCTGGCTGGCCGCGACGTCGCCGGCCAGGCCCAGACCGGCACCGGCAAGACCTGCGCTTTCCTGGTCGCGGTGATGAACCGCCTGCTCACGCACACCGCGATTTCGGAGCGCAAGGACAACGATCCGCGCGCGGTGATCATCGCGCCGACGCGCGAACTGGCCATCCAGATCGACAAGGATGCGCAGGCGATCGGCCGTCACACGGGGTTGCGTTTCGCGCTGATCTACGGCGGCGTGGATTACGACAAGCAGCGCCAGCAACTGCGCGACGGCTGCGACGTGATCATCGCCACGCCCGGTCGCCTGATCGATTACTTCAAGCAGCACGTTTTCAGTTTCCGTGCGGTCGAGGCCACCGTGATCGACGAAGCCGATCGCATGTTCGACCTCGGCTTCATCAAGGATGTGCGTTACCTGCTGCGCAAGATGCCGGCGCGCGAAGAGCGTCAGGGCATGCTGTTCTCGGCGACGCTTTCCTATCGCGTGCTGGAACTGGCCTACGAGCACATGAACCAGCCCGAGAAGCTGGCGGTGGAAACCGAACACGTCACGGCCGACCGCGTGCGCCAGCAGGTGTATTTCCCCGCCAAGGAAGAAAAGATTCCGCTGCTGCTCAACTTGTTCGAGCACTGCCATCCGCAGCGCAGCATCGTGTTCGTCAACACCCGCGCCGCCGCCGAACGCGTGACCGAAAGGTTGAAGCGGCAAGGTTTCAAGGTCGGCGCCTTGTCGGGCGATGTGCCCCAGGCCAAGCGCCAGAAATTGCTCGAGCGTTTCAAGAAGGGCGAAGCGGACGTCCTGGTGGCGACCGATGTCGCCGCGCGCGGGCTGCACATTCCCGATGTCACCCACGTGTTCAACTACGACCTGCCGCAGGACGGCGAGGATTACGTGCACCGCATCGGCCGCACCGCGCGGCTCGGCGCCGAGGGCGACGCGATCAGCTTCGCCTGTGATCTGTATGCGATGAACCTGCCCGACATCGAACGCTACATCGGCATGAAGATTCCGGTGCAGGCGGTCGAACCTGCATGGCTGGTTTCGCCGCCTCCACGTGTGGTGGCGCACGCGGTGCAGCAAGACGACCCGGAACCGGTGGAGCCCGCTTCCGCCGTCACCGCAGGCAC
>JAGWZT010000031.1 GCA_018971925.1 Lysobacteraceae bacterium
CCGCAGGAAATCAACTTCAACCAGTTCGAGACGCCGTTCGAAATCTGCGTGAATGTCGCCGGGTTCTATGGCATTCCGCGCGCGATCGCCGGACCGCGCGCCGAGAAATACCTGCGCGAACTGCGCATCTGGGACAAGGCGTTCCAGCCCACGCGCATGATGTCGGGCGGCATGAAGCGGCGGCTGATGATCGCGCGCGCGATGATGAACGAGCCGCGCCTGCTGATCCTGGACGAGCCGACCGCCGGTGTGGACATCGAAATCCGCCGCTCGATGTGGCATTTCATCACCGGCATCAACGCCGCCGGCACCACGGTGATCCTGACCACGCATTACCTGGAAGAGGCCGAGCAACTCTGCCGCAACATCGCGATCATCGACCATGGCGAGATCGTGGAAGACACCTCGATGCGGCGCCTGCTGTCGAAGCTGGACGTGCAGTCGCTAGTGCTGGACGTGACCGGCCTCGATGGCACGTTGCCGCGGATCGATGGCGTGAAACTCGTGCGCATCGACGACCAGACGCTGGAGGCCGAGATGCCCAGCACGCACAACCTCAACGCGCTGTTCGCCGTGCTGACGGCGCAGGGCATCACGGTGACGTCCATGCGCAACAAGACCAACCGCCTGGAGGAATTGTTCGTGCGGCTGGTGGAACGCAACGGCAACGGGGCGAAGGCATGAACGACCTTGCGCGCGAGCCGGTGACCCGGGCGCCGGTGTACCCCGGTTCCGCGCGCCTGCGCGCCAACCTGGTCGCGCTCGGCACCATCACCCGCCGCGAAGTGCGCCGCATGCTGCGAATCTGGACGCAGACCCTGGTGCCGCCCGCGATCACGATGACGCTTTACTTCGTGATCTTCGGCAAGATCATCGGCAGCCGGGTCGGGCCGATGCACGGTTTCAGCTACATGCAGTACATCGTGCCGGGCCTCGTGATGATGAGCATCATCAACAACTGCTACGCCAACATCACGTCGAGTTTCTTCGGCTCCAAGTTCGGCCACTACGTCGAGGAAATGCTGGCCTCGCCGATGCCGAGCTGGGTGGTGTTGACCGGCTACGTCGCCGGCGCGGTGCTGCGCGGGCTGCTGGTCGGCGTGATCGTGCTCGGGATCGCGCTGTTCTTCACGTCGTTGCGCATCGAGCATCCGCTGATCGCGTTGACTACCGTGCTGCTCGGGGCCGTGATCTTTTCGCTCGCGGGCTTCATCAACGCGATGTTCGCCAAGCGCTTCGACGACATCGCGATCGTGCCGACCTTCGTGCTGGCGCCGCTGACCTACCTCGGCGGCGTGTTCTATTCGGTCAACATGCTGGGCTCGCCGTGGCGCGAGGCCTCGCTGGCGAACCCGATCCTGTACATGGTCAACGCGTTCCGCTTCGGCATCCTCGGCATCGGCGACGTGCCGGTGTGGATCGCCTACGTGGTGATGCTGGCGTTCGTGGCCGCCCTGGGCGCGGTCGCGTTGTGGCTGTTGCACAGGGGCGTGGGCTTGAGGTCGTGAATCATTGATCGTCCCCTTCGCAAACGAAGGGGGAGGGAAGCGTCGCCGCTCGGCGCATACGCGTAAGATCGCAGCATGAAGAGCGTGCTTGTGGCTTTCGTCGCGATGCTCGGCATCGTGTGGTGCGCGAACGCGCGTGCGCAGGTGTACCAATGCATCGCCGCAGATGGCGGCGTGAGTTACCAGGACCACGCCTGCGCACCTGCGCAGAAGCAGAAAATCATCGACGTGCCGAGCCGCGCGCCGCCGGGTTACGTGCCGCCCGCGCCCGCCACCGTCGCGGCGCCGGAAACCACGGCGACCGGGTTGCCGCCACAAGATTACGTCCCGCCTGCACCGTCGCCGCTGCCGGCGATGTACGCGTGCGTGGGTGCGGTGAATGACAAGCCGTACCTGACGCATTCACCGCCACCGCCGTATCTCGCGCCGCTGGGCGTCATGGGTTATCCGCCGCAGAGCCTTTCGCAGGCGTATGGCGCGCCGGGCGGCGCGGGCATGTCCGCGCCGGAGTTGGCGAAGCCCCGCATCGGCGGGCCGCGCATCGCCACCGGCATGACCGAAGTCCAGGACTATTGCCTGCCGGCGACGCACGCCCAGGTGTGCGGTTACGTGCAAGGCGAATACGACGCGAACCATCGCAAGTTGCGCATGGCGATGCCGCACGAGCAGCCGCCACTCGAACAGCGCGAACAGCAGCTCACTGCGCAACTCAACAACTGTCGTGATTAGTATCGAACCCCGGCCACTCCCCATTCCTTGGCCATCCGTATTCTTGAATCGTCATTCCGGAGCGGGCCGCAGGCCCGAATCCGGAATCGGTTTCAGGACTCGAAAACCAAGCACAACCGATTCCGGGTTCCGTTCGCGATGAAGCCGCGGCCGGCCCCGGAATGACGACAAAATCAACCTGTCATTTCGGGGCGGCTTTCAATCAGGCAGTGAGCGTCAGGCTCGGAACCGGCGCATGTTTGCGTTCGTGCGCGAGCAGCCAGCGCTTCGCCGGCAGGCCACCGCCATAGCCCGTGAGGTCGCCGTGGCTGCCGATCACGCGATGGCAGGGCACGATGATCGAAAGCGGATTGGCGCCGTTGGCGGCGCCGACGGCACGCACCGCGCGCGGACGGCGGATGCGGCGCGCGATGTCGGCGTAGCTCACCGTCTCGCCGTAGGGAATCGTCAACAGCGCGCCCCAAACTTCCAACTGGAACGGCGTGCCCGAAGGACGCAGCGGCACGTCGAACTGCCGGCGCATGCCGGCGAAGTATTCGTCCAGTTCGCGCGCGGCTGCGTGCAACTTCGGCTTGCTGGCCGTGGCATCAGGCGATGCCGGTTGCGCGGCGCCGTGCCGCGGGAGGCCGATGTAGACGAGGCCCTCGCCGTCGCCGACCAGCAGCAAGGGACCGATGGGTGTGTCGAGGTGGTCGTAGTACAACATGTCAAAATCCATAGTGCAAAAAACCGCCATCCACCGCCAGCACCTGGCCGGTGACGAAGCTGGCCGCGGGCATGCACAGGAACGCTACCGCGGCGGCGACTTCCTCGGGCTCGCCGATCCGCGCCATCGGCGTGCGCATCAGCACCTCGTCGAGGTAATCGGGGTCGGACAGCGCCTCGTCGGTGCGGCGCGTGCGGATGTACCACGGTGCTACCGCGTTGACGCGGATACCATCGTCGGCCCACTCGCAGGCCAGGTTGAGCGTCATCTGGTGCAGCGCTGCCTTGCTCATGCCGTAGGCGACGCCGGTGCGGACGTGTGTCGCGCCCGACACCGAACCGATGTTGACGATCGCGGCGTGGCCGTGTTGCGCCAGGCGCGGGTACGCGAGCCTGCAAAGATCGAACGCGGCGACGCTGTTCAGGCGGAACACTTCCTCCATGTCGCCGGGTTCGCAATCCAGCGTGGGTTTCCTGATGTTGCCGCCGGCGTTGTTGACCAGTAGCGACAATGGCACGTCGAGGTCGGCGATCCAGTCGAAGATCGCGAGGCGGTCCTCGGCATCGCCGACATCGGCGGAAAACACGCGCGCTTCGCTTTCCGGAAAATCTTCCCGCAATTCCTCGCAGACCGAATTCAGTTCGGCTTCGTCGCGCGCGACCAGCAACGGCTGGGCGCCCAGCGCAGCCAGCTCGCGCGCGCAGGCAAGCCCGATGCCGCGGCTGGCGCCGGTGATCAGGCAGGTCTGGCCGTCGAGCCGCCAGCGTCCGGGGATGGCATTCACACGCGGACTCCGTGGTGCGTTCTGCTCAGCTTAACGCAGCTTGCGCGGCGCCGCCCGCAGCGCGACACTGCGCGCCATGATCCGCACCCTCGCCACGATTTCATTGGTCGCGATGTTGGCTGCATGCGCATCGCATCCGGCACCCGATGCCGCCGCCGCCGCGACGTCTGCAACGCCTGCGGCGGCCGCCACCAATGCGCTGGCCGGCACGCCGATGGCTGCCTACGGCCACGATCTCAACAAGGCGAAGGATGTGCAGAACATCGTCAACGAGCAGGCGAAGAAACAGGCCGCGCAAATCGACGCCGCAACCGGCTCATCCGGCTGATCCTGCACGAAGCAAAGCCCGGGCGCTTGCGCGCCCGGGCCCGCGTATGCCACGCGAGGTGGCGGAGGGTCAGGCGTTACCGTCAGAACCGGACTTCAGCCTGCGCCGACAGCAAACCGGTGGACAGGTTGATGTCGTTCTTCTTGGCGCGGTAGTAGTCGTAGCCGACGCCGACGCCGAACCTGCGGCTGAAGTCGTAGCCCACGCCCAAGCCGCCGTAATAGCCGTCGCCCGAACGGCCGGTGCTGATCGGCGTGATGTCGCGTGTCATCCCGTGGCCGTTCCATGCGTACAAACCGGTGCGCGCGGATACGTACCAGTTGGGCGTGAAGCTGTACTTGGCGTTGGCGCCCACGGTCCAGCCGTGCAGCGAAGACTTGCCCGGCGCTACCACGGGGTTGGAATTGAACACGTTCTTCGCGCGGACGTTGCCGAGATCGTTGTAGCCGATCTCGGGACCGAGCGCGAACCCGTTTGCGAGCGCCCAGCGATAGCCGCCATCGATCTGATAGCCGGTATCGCTGCCGCTGTTCTGGCCGCTACCGAAGTAGCTGTGCCCCACGTTTCCGTTGACGAAAAACCCGCTGTCGGCGCCGGTCGTATTCGTGGCGTCCTGCGCGAAAACGGGTGCAGCCGCGAAAACCGCGGCGATGGCGAGGACGATTGCTGTGTTGCGCATGATTGTCTCCACTTGTGGTTATTCACGCATGCAATGCATTCGCATGCGCTTGGCCATTGAGACTGGAGGCAAACGGCAACGTTCGTTAAGGTTTCGCTAGAGAATCAGCAAACGTTCATGGCGTGCGTGAAAACACGAAATGAACATGCGCGAAACTTTTTGCGCGCAACAAGGTCGTGCGCGCCGCGGTGCGGTGACACGCGCGACGTGTCGACGTGATACCCGGCGCGACCCCGCACGCGCGAACTCATTGCGGCAAGGCCAAGGCGGGAGCGGTTGATGTGGCTGCCGCACCGGCTTCGGGTTTCGCCAGCCAGCCACCGGTGAATCCGGCGCGTTCGAGTCCGCGCCGGATGTGGGGATTGCGGCGCATCACCTGCCACACGAATCCCGAGCGGTAATTCTCGATCATCAGCAGGATCGGGCCCTGGTCTATGCCGAGGTACTGGTTGTCGAACCAGCCCACGCCGGGCACCATGTGGCCGCTGCGCAACGGCAAGTGCAACTGGAAAGTCGGATTGAAGGCATCGTAGAAACCGTAGGTGGAATACAGCCACTTGCCGTAGCGGGCGTACATCGCTTGGATGGTGGGCAGCACCAGATCGGGTGCGAACACGATCGATGCGATCGACGCCGACGGCGCAATGGTGCCGTCATCGGTGATCTCGCCGACGTCGGCGCCGCGCGCGAAATAGCCGTAGAACCGCGTGACCGTGCCGTCTTCGTGATCCCAGGTCGTGTCGCCCGGGCCATCGCACGCCGTCAGCCCCCAGATGTCGGCGCCGTAGCCGACGAAACGCCCGGCGCCGGAAGCCGCGTATTGGTGCTGGCCGATGACCGCGCGGCGGCTGTTCTCGAAATAGGTCAGGCCGTGCGCGCGCATCCACGCATCCTGGATGTCGCGAAAATCGATCCACGACTCGCTGTACTGGTGTCCGAACAGGGGAGCGAAGCCGACGTGAGGCTTGCTGCTCATGAACGTCCCCCAGGTTTGTTTGTACGTCGAAGTCCACGCCTTCCAGGCGTCGGGCTTGATCGCGTGGGTGGGCGAGCCGAGTGCGAGGATGTAGAGCATCATTGCTTCGTTGTAGCCCTTCCAGTCCTCGGGGATGAACTTGCCGCCGGGCGTCCAGCCCATGCTGACCAGCGGCGGCCGCACCTGCGCCCAGGTCCAGTCCACGTCGTCGTAGAGTTTTTCGGCGAGCTTGCGGATCTCGCGCTCCTGCGGATTGTCCTCGTCGAAATACGTTTCATCGAACAGCACACCCGCCATCAGCCACGTGGTATCGACCGTGGAAAGTTCGACCCAGCGGGCGTAGCGGTGACCGGACCGCATGTCGAGGAAGTGGTAATAGAACCCGTGATAGCCGGAATCCGTGTCCTCGTTCTTGCCCTGCGGCGCGTCTGCGAAAAACCTGAGCGTGGCCAGTACGCGCTGGCGCGCTTGCGCGCGCGTGATCCAGCCGCGCTCGACGCCGATCGGGTACGCCGTCAAACCGAAGCCGACGGCGGCGATGCTGGCGAAGGGCTCCTTGCCCAACGGCCAGTGGTCGGGCACCAGTCCGTTTTTCGGGTTCGCCGTTTGCCAGAAGAATTCGAAGGTCCGGTATTCGATGTCGTCCAGCGACAGCGGAGGCGTCCATTGCAAGGCGTTCTGCGCGCCGGTGTCGATGGCGTTGAGCGGATTGAGTTGCGCCGCGGCGTGCAGCGGCGAGGCGTTGAGGCCGATGACCAGTACCCAGAACAGATGGATTGCGGCGCGCAGCACACCGCGGAATCCCGGCAAGGACTGCCCCCTGTAGCGTCGCGCCTTCTTCATCCGGCTTTGCAGTGCCCTTCGATGAAGGCCTGGTGCGGCGGCATGGCATCGACGCAGTGCGCGATCACGTCTTTCACGCCCGTCATGAATTGCCGCAGGTCCGCGTCCGGCATCTGGTCGACCAGCGGATCCCAGCGTTCGGGCAGGATGCGCTGGCCGATCATCACTTCCACCCAGCTCGTGAGCGCGAACAATTCTTCGGCGTTGCGATAGAAGCGCCCGCTATCGCGGAACAGGCGGATGTTGTTCGCCAGCGGTTCCGGGACGGCCATCGTGCGACAGTCGTTCCAGAACGGCGTGTCATCGCGTTCGGTCGCGCAGAAATGCAGGATGATGAAGTCGCGGATGCGCTCGATCTCGAACGCGGTCTGCCCGTTGTAGCAATCGCGCAACGCTTCGCTGCAGTCGCGCTCGGGCCATAGCCGGGTCAGCCGGGTGACCGCGGATTGGACCATGTAGATGGTGGTGGACTCGAGCGGTTCCACGAAGCCCGCGGCCAGGCCGATCGCGACGACGTTCTTGTCCCAGGGCTTGCGGCGCTGACCGGCGGTGAAACGCAGCACGCGAGGCGCTCCGATGGGTCGCCCGTCCAGGTGTTGCAACAGCGTGGCCGCGGCTTCGTCGTCGCCGAGATGCGCGCTCGAGTAGACGTAGCCGTTGCCGATGCGGTTTTGCAGCGGAATACGCCATTGCCAGCCGGCCCCGCGTGCTGTGCAGCGCACGAACGGCGTGGGCGGCCCGGCGGTTTCGCAGGACACCGCCACCGCGCGATTGCACGGCAACCAGTGCGACCAGTCCTCGTATCCGGCGTGCAGGGCCTGCTCGATCAGCAGGCCCCGGAAACCCGAGCAATCCAGAAACAAGTTGCCTTCGATATGTTCGCCGCTTTCCAGCACCACCGCCTCGACGAAACCGTCTTCCCCACGCTGCCGCACATCGACGATCCTGCCTTCGGTACGGCGCACGCCCAGCTTTTCCGCATAGTCGCGGAGGAACCGCCCATACAGGCCCGCATCGAAATGGTAGGCGTAGGCAATGTCCGCCAGCGGCGAATTTTGGGGCGCGTTGGTGACGGATGGGGTGAACTTGCCCTGCGGGCCGGCCACGGTGTGCAGTGAATACGCGCCCAGTTCCTCGGCGATGCCGAGCCGATGTGCCTTCAGCCAGAACTGGTGGAACGGCAGCAGGCTGATGTCGTGGCCGAGCGTGCCGAAGCCATGCATGTAGCAGTCACCGATGCGTGCCCAGTCGACGAACTGGGTGCCGAGCTTGAACGTGCCTTGCGTCTGCCTGACGAAGCTGACGTCGTCGATGCCGAGCAGGTCGTTGAACAGTTTCAGGTGCGGCACGGTCGATTCGCCCACGCCGATCGTGCCGATCTGCTCCGACTCGACCAGACGGATCGAACATGCCTGGCCCAGTATCCGGGCGAGTCCGGCGGCTGCCATCCACCCGGCCGTGCCACCTCCGACGATGACGATGTGCCTGATCGCCGAATCAGTCATGCGGGAAAGACCGCTGTCGCGCGCGCCATTGCATGCCGTGGGAAGCCCCTGTCGATCTCGGTCAAACGGCGCGCGGCCCGCTCGCGAACCTCGTGCCGTCTTCCGTTATCCATCCGTCGCGTCCCTAGAACTTGACCCCCATCGAAACCTTGAGCGTGCGCGTGTAGCCGCTGATATCGCCGTACGGGTAGTAGACGACCGGGGTCTTGTTCATCTGGCCATTCGAGCCAAAATTCTCGAGATAATCGACGTAGTTCTTCCAGTTGAAGGCGTTGATCAGGTCGATGCGCAGGTAGGCGCCGAGGGTTCCGTGGATCGTGAAATTCTTGGTGGCCTGGAAGTCGATGTCGCGGTAGCCGAAGATCTTGCCGCCGACCAGGAAGCGGCCGTTGCCCGGCGGGAAGATGCCGACGCTCTGGCAGCCCCCGCCGTTGGACGGATTGCCGTCCACGTTCGTCGGAGTGGCGCCGAAACAGGCCAGATTGACATCCGGATTCGGCGTCGACAGCGTCAGCTTGGCGCCCATCACGAAGCCCCACGGGCCGTCCAGCGTGCCGGTCGCGACCAGGCGATGCCTCGGCACGCCCGGCGCCGCCACGAACGGATAGTGGCCGATCGTCTCGTAGTCGAATGCGTACTGGTCGGTCGGATCGATGTTGTCGTTGTTCTTGGTGGCGTGGCTGTAGGTGTAGGCGATCGAAGCGCCCCAGTGCGATTCGTGGGTATAGGGTTTCTCGAGCGAGACCAGCAACTGGTCCAGATGGGTTTCCAGGCCGTTGTTGCCCAGGATGAGGGCGCCGAAGCCGGGCACGCCGTTGCCCCACGGCTGGCCGCCGTTCTGCCAGAACGCGCCGTTCGGGTAACGGTTGCCGAGCTGGAAGACCAGCCCGTCGTAGCTGCGGATGTCGACCAGGGTCACGCTGGTGTTCCAGTCGCCCACCTGGTTGCGCATGCCGATGCTGAACTGGTCGGAGTAGGGCGCCTTCAGGTTGTTGGCGACCATGTCGACTTCCTTGCCGACATTGGATCCGGCGACCAGCGACTGCAACGTGGGAATGCTGTAGTACGCCGGGTTCCAGGCGAAGCAGTTGTTGATGCCGACGGTGCATGGCGAATCCGGCGTGTCGAACAGCAGCGTCGGCTGCGACAGCGCCTGCTTGGTCTGTTCGACCTGCAGCGTCTCGTAGAGGTCGCGGTCGTAGGCGCGGCCCGCGCCGCCGAAGACCACGTGTTTCTGGTCGCCGTTGATGTCGTACGAGAACCCGAGGCGCGGCTGCCACTCGTTCTTGGGCTGGCTGCGGTTGTGCCCGTTGCCGATGTAGTCGTTGATGTTGATGCCGCCGTTGGCCAGGGTCTGGGCGTAGGTCTGCCCGGCTGGCGCGTTGGGGTCTTGCGAATTGAGCGCCGCGACGACGTTGGCGGGGGTGACGAAGTTGAGGTACGAGGGCGTCTTCTCGTAATCCCAGCGGACGCCGAGGTTCAGGGTCAAGTGATTGTTGACCGTCCAGTTGTCCTGGAGGTAAGCGCCGTACTGCTTGTCCGTGCTGGTCGCCACCGGGCTGATTCCCGGACTGGGCAAGCCGAATTGCACCTGGTACGGGATGCTTTCGGTGCCGGACGTGGTGACGAGGTAATTGAACAGCGCATTGCTGTCGCCGGCGTCCTGCGCGACCAGTTTCACGGACTTGTAGGAAACACCCAGCTTCAACTCGTGATCGCCGTGCCATTGCAGGTCGTTGAACGTCAGGTCGTCCGAGAACCCTGGCCCTTTCTGGCCCTTGTTCTGCTGGGAGAGCGGCGAGGCGCCGGTCACGAGTATCGTCGCGTTCTTGTTGTACGCTGCAATGTACTGCGAGCCAACACCCAGGAAGATCGGCGTCGGTTGATAGAACGCGTTCTCGTAGGTGAACAGCAGCTTGTTGTACCACGTGTCCGCGCTGTGTTCCCAGCTCAGGTCATAGCGTTTGTCGTTGTTGATGGTATTGATACCCGCGCCCGCGGCATTCACGCCGCCGAGTCCGCCGATTGCCGTTTCGGCGCGGTAGTGGCCGGTCAGCACGAGCCGGTCTTCGTCCGTGATTTCGTAGTCGAGCTTGCCGAACCAGTCGTTCTCCTTGAAGGGGAGACCGATCGGGCCAAGCAGCGCCTGCACGTTCGCCGGCAGGTATTGCCCGGAGTTGACAACGCCGGGCACCACCACACCCGGCGTATTGAATTCCTTGCCCTCGTAGGCGAGGTAAAAGTGCGCCTTGTCCTTGATGATCGGGCCGCCGATGTCGAACCCGTAATCTTTCTCGTGCGAGGGGGTCTTCTTGCCTGCGTGCCGCTCGGCGGGGGTCTCCGCGCGCATCACGGTGTTGGTGAAGTTTCCGAATACGTCGCCGTGGAATTCGTTGGTACCGGACTTGGTCACCGCCGTGATCGCGGCGCTGGAAAGCTGGCCGAATTCCGCCGTGTAGTTCGACGTGATGACCTTGTACTGGTCGACCGCGAGCTGCGGGAACGGATTGCCCTGGCTCGCGAACTGGCCGGTGATGCCGCCGGCCAGCACGTAGTTCTTCTGGCCCACGCCGTCGATGTAGACGTTGATGTTGCTGGACGCCTGCGCGCCGGAACTGAGACTGGTGTTGCCGTTGGCGCTGCGGGTGAAGATCATGCCCGGCACGATGTCCGCGAACTCGAGGAAGTT
>JAGWZT010000455.1 GCA_018971925.1 Lysobacteraceae bacterium
CGCGCGACGGCGCTGTTGATCGGGATCGCGGGTGGTCAGCCGGGCGAAATCATCGAGGCTGCGTTGCCGGAATATTTGCCGAAACCTGCTGCCGTCACGTTGCGCCGGGCGCGCATCGCGCGCGTATTGGGTATCGCCATCGGCGACGTGGAAATCGAACGCATCCTCACCGCGCTGGGCATGCGGGTCGAGCCGGCCGCCGATGGCTGGCGCGTCATGCCGCCGTCGCGTCGCTTCGACATCGAGCGCGAGGAAGATCTGATCGAGGAAGTCGCGCGCATCCATGGTTACGATGCAATTCCGGCATCGCTGCCTGCCGGCAGGCCACCCGCGCCGCATGACGATGAATCCAGACTCCCCCTGCCGGCCCTGAATGCCGGATTGGCCGCGCGTGGTTACCAGGAGGCGGTGTGCTATGCCTTCGTCGATCCACGGCTGCTGGAAACCTGGCAGCTCGCTGCGCGGGCGATTCCGCTGGCGAATCCGCTTTCGGCGGACTTGGCCGTGATGCGCACCTCGCTGCTGCCCGGCCTCGCCGAGGCGCTGAAGCGTAATCGCAATCGTCAGCAGGCGCGGGTGCGGCTGTTCGAAAGCGGGGTGGTGTTCGAACGAGACGAAGCGGGTGGGGCGCCCATCGAAACGGTGATGCTGGCCGGTATCATCTGTGGCAATGCACGCGCCGAGCAATGGGGCGAGCCGAAGCGCGCGCTCGATTTTTACGACGTCAAGGGCGATCTGGAAGCGTTGACCGGGTTGTCCGGCGCGCCGGGGGCGTGGTCGTTCGACGCCAGCGATTTGCCGGCATGGCTGCACCCCGGCCGCGGCGCGCGGGTGCTGCGCGGCGGCGTGGCCGCCGGCGTGGTCGGTGCCTTGCATCCGGCGCTGCAGCGACAACTCGACCTGCCCGAAACGTACGTCTTCGAAGTGAGGCTCGAGGCCTTGCGTGAACGGGGCATTTCCGAAGCGCGCGCCTTGCCGCATTTCCCGTGGATCCGCCGCGACATCGCGATCGAAGTGGACGAAGCGGTGGAATGGGCGCAGGTCGCCCGGGCGATCCGTTCAGGTTTGCGAACAATGGTGAACGAACCGGTACTGTTCGACTGTTTTCGCGGCCCGGGTTTGAGCGAAGATCGAAAGAGTCTTGCCATCGGCTTGATTTTGCAGGACAGTTCACGCACGCTTACGGATCAGGACGCCGACCGCAGCGTGGCCGAAGTGGTCAAGCTGCTGGAAAGTGAATTTGGGGCCCGCTTGAGGAATTGACATGACGCTGACCAAGGCAGAGATGGCCGAGCGCCTGTTTCTCGACGTGGGCCTGAACAAACGTGAAGCCAGGGAATGTGTGGACGCCTTCTTCGAGGTGTTGCGCGAGGCGCTCGAACGGGGGGAGCAGGTCAAGCTTTCCGGCTTCGGCAACTTTGACTTGCGCAACAAGAATCAGCGGCCAGGACGCAATCCCAAGACCGGCGAGGAGATTCCCATCTCCGCGCGCCGGGTGGTGACGTTCCGTCCGGGCCAGAAGCTGAAACTGAGGGTCGAGAACCATGCTGGATCAGGGCAACAATAACGAACTCCCCGCCATCCCCGCCAAGCGGTATTTCACCATTGGCGAGGTCAGTGAGCTGTGCGCGGTCAAGCCGCACGTGCTGCGTTACTGGGAACAGGAATTTCCCGCCCTGAACCCGGTCAAGCGGCGCGGCAACCGGCGCTATTACCAGCGCCATGACGTGCTGATGATCCGGCAGATCCGCGCCTTGCTGTACGACCAGGGTTTCACCATCACCGGCGCCCGCGCGCGGCTGGAAGGCCAGCAGGGCCGGATGGAGGCCAGCATCTCGCAGCAGATCGTGCACCAGATGCGGCTGGAGCTCGAACAACTGCTGCAGTTGCTGCGCGACCCGATCCGCAAGGGTCCTTGATCTCACGGGCGCTGTTGGTCGCCGGCACGACAGCCGCAAGCCAATCGGCTATCATGCCCGTTCGGTTCAACCGGTCGGGGCGTAGCGCAGCCTGGTAGCGCATCTGCCTGGGGGGCAGGGGGTCGTG
>JAGWZT010000456.1 GCA_018971925.1 Lysobacteraceae bacterium
TACAACTGGGACGAGTGGGCGCAGCGCGTCATCAAGCCCGGCCTCGTGATCGGCCACGAGTTCGTCGGCAAGATCGTCGCGGTCGGCAGCGAGGTACGCGGTTACCGCGTGGGCCAGCGCGTGTCGGCCGAAGGCCACATCACCTGCGGCATGTGCCGCAATTGCCGCGCCGGCCGCCCGCATCTTTGCCCGAATACGGTCGGCATCGGCGTCAACCGCAATGGTGCGTTCGCGCAGTACGTCGCGATGCCCCAGTCGAACCTGTGGCCGGTGCCGGACCAGATCCCCTCGTCGCTCGCCGCCTTCTTCGACCCCTATGGCAACGCCGCGCATTGCGCACTGGAATACGACCTGATAGGCGAGGACGTGCTGATCACCGGCGCCGGTCCCATCGGCGTGATCGCGACCGGCATCGCGCGCCACGTCGGTGCGCGCAACATCGTGGTCACCGACGTCAACGAATATCGCCTGAAGCTCGCCGCCGACATGGGTGCGACGCGTGTCATCAACGTTTCGAAGCAGCCGTTGCGCGAAGTGCTGGCCGACCTGCACATGGAAGGCTTCGACGTGGGCCTGGAGATGTCGGGCAATCCGCGCGCCTTCAACGACATGCTCGACTGCATGTACCACGGCGGCAAGGTCGCGCTGCTCGGCATCCTGCCGAACGGTGCGGGCATCGACTGGGACAAGGTGATCTTCAAGGGCCTCACCCTGCACGGCATCTACGGCCGCCGCATGTACGAGACCTGGTACAAGATGACCCAGATGCTGCTGACCGGTTTTCCGCTGCAGAAGGTGCTGACCCACCAACTCGCGATCGACGACTTCCAGCAGGGCTTCGACCTGATGGCGTCGGGTGAGTGCGGCAAGGTCGTGTGCAGCTGGTGAGTGTGGTGTAGCGCAAACCTGCAACATCAACCATGTCGGACGAGACGCCCCCCGGACGCTGGCGCTGGCTCAAGCGCGAGGCTATCGACCTCGGCGACGTCGTCGTGCAGATCTTCGCGGTGGTGATAGGCATCCTGCTGGCGCTGTTCATCAATGACTGGGTGACGCAACGCCAGCAGCAGGCAACCGTGGATGAAGCCATGCGGGCGATCCGGGCAGAGCTTGCCGTGAACCGGGTCGACGTACGCAACTATGCCGCGCGCATGTTCGACATGGCCCGCCACATGCGGGACGCGCCCGCGAACAAGAACCAGCAACCGAGACCCTGCTATGCATGGGACGGCTGGGACGGCATCGGTGGGCTCACGCCCATCGACGCGGCTTACCAGACCTCGATCGCCACGCAGGCGCTCGCCAACATGCCCTTCGACCAGGCCCAGCTCGTGGCCCAGATCTATGGCTGGCAGCGCTATACATTGAAAGGGATCGAGCTTGATGCTTCGATGCTGTTCCAGAAACCGCAACCATTGAAATTCTGTGCGGGCATTGTCGAAGAAATCGGCAGGAACGCGGTGCAGCTCGACTCTCTGTACGGAAAATTGATCGGGCCCGACGCCGCCCCGTCCCCCAAGCTGCCGGCATCGTCCACACCACCTTCGTCCCATTGATCCCTGACTGGCGCTTGGATGTGTGGAGCCAGGCGACCCGTGCCGCACAAGGCTGCCATTTCGCCGCATCGGCGGACACCCACGCCAACGGTTTTTCCGAGGGCGAACGCTTTGCCGCGACATCGGACAACTGCGAGAGGGCAGTCTACGCAGCGAGCTGAACGGCACGCGACAAGGGTGACGGCCCGTCATCGCGGCTTCACCGCATTTGCGTACACTTCTCGCGCTGGAGAAGTGTCCGGCGGTACGCCGCCCGTTCCTGACGCAATCGGGACATCGTCCGCATGAACGATCCTCATCCCTCGGCAGGTTCCCGTCTGGCGGCCGCGCGCGAGAACGCCACACGGCTGTATCGCTCGCATCGCGCGCGCAAGAGCGCGCTGATCGTCGCCATCGTGCTGGTCGTGTTCGGCCTGCTGGGCTTCCTGGCCGCGCCGCCGATCATCAAGGGCCAGCTGCAGACGCGGCTGACCGCGATGCTCGGCCGCC
>JAGWZT010000032.1 GCA_018971925.1 Lysobacteraceae bacterium
GGCGGATCAGGTCGTCCAGCAGCGGGATCAGCGAGTCGCCGCCTTCCAGCGAAAAACGTTTCTGGCCGACGTATTTGGTGTGCAGGTAACGCTCCAGACCATCGGCGGCGGTCAGCTTGGCCAGCACGCGCGTGCGCGTGGCGTCGTCGAGGCCGGCATTGCCGCTGGCCTTTTCGAGGCGATCGTAAATCCAGCGACGCTGGTTGTGGTCGCTGATGTGCATGAACTCGGCGCCGATCGTGGCGACGTAGGTGCGGCGCAGGCGCTCGCGCAATTCGCGCAATTGCATGCGCTGGCCGCCGCCGGCAAACGTGCCGCAATCGAACTCGGTGTCGAGGTCGGCATCGGACAGACCGTGGAAGGGCAGGTCGAGATCGGGGGCGGGGCGCTTGGGCGCGATCGCCAGTGGATCGAGGTCGGCGGCGAGGTGGCCGCGTGAACGGTAAGCCGTCAGGAAGCGCAGGACACCGGCCTGCTTGCGCGCGTGGGCGTCATCGACCGGCGCGGCGCCGGAACGGCGGCCCTGTTGCTGGGCCGCGACGATGCGCGCGATCGCGTCGGCATGGGAAACGTCGTTGGAGCCGCGCAGGCTCTGGAACCATGTACGCCATTGCGGCGAAACCGATTGCGGATCGCGCAGCCAATCCTCGTACAACTGGTCGAGATAAGCGGCATTGCCCCCCCCGAACTGGGAGGTTTCCGCCAACTGCTGCAACAGACTGCCGCCGTCACTCACGATGGTCACCACGGATAATTGTTGGATGTTGAAAAAGCGCCGTCCTGCGCTTTTTACTCGCGCCATCCGTGGCGCTCGCCCTGCGGGCCGTCGGCCGAGCCGACGTTTGCTTCGGCATCCTGCCTGCGCAATCAACGCGCCGAGTCCGGCGCAGGTCCGGACTCGGCTTCGCCGGATCGAGCGCTTATGGCGCTCGATCCGCGGCGGGTCATCCATGACCCGCTACAACAGGGTGTTTTCAACCCCTGTTGCTGGATAACCCGCGCTGCACGGTCCGAGCCGCGCCGCGACCCTAAATTATAGCGGGTTGATGCTGCAATGCGGGATTCGCGCGGGCCGACTTGACCCGCGATTCAGATACCCAGCGCGCGCAACTCCGGCCACGGCTCCGACCGCGCCCAGACTTCCTCGAACAGGCGCATCAGTTCGGCGTGGCGGCCCGGCGCGTACGTCGAGCCCACGGTCACCATTTCACTTTCCTGCGGACGGAACAGATAGCCGCAGGAATCCACGCACATGAAGGCCGAACCGTAGGCAAGGTCGGCAGGTTCGACGGGTCTGCGCATTTCGATCACGCTGGACAGTCGCTGCGCGAGTTCCAGCAGGCGCGTACCTTCCTGCAGGGCACGCGTCAGATCCTGCACGAGGATGCGGATGGATGCACCGCGCCCGGATATCGCCAATCGCCGCAATTCCACCAGGCAGGCGGTGTCGTTGAGTAGCAGAGGATGCAGCTCACGCACCATGACACACATGCTGTGGCGCGCGCCCGCGAGCAGGTGCAGGGTGATGTCGATCAATTCTTCGCGGGTCGTCGCGCGCAGCGTCACCGGATCCGGTGGCATGGGCGCGGCGGGACGTCCGGGTTCAGGCGCGCCTTCCAGCGGGCGTTGCATCGTGATGTGCGGAATGCCGGCTTCTTCGAATTCTTCGCCCACGCTGGCGAAGCCGTGGCGCAACCAGAACGGCACGGCGTCGCGCTGCGCGTGGATGGAAACCGTGACCAGCTGCCGCGTCCGTGCCTGATCCAGCAAAGCCTGCAGGAGCATCGCGCCGACACCACGGCCGCGCCACGTGCGCAGCACCGCCACGCGCCCGATGCGTCCGTCCGGGGTTAGGCGTCCGCTGCCGATGGGCGTGCCATCCTGCGCGCGCGCCAGCACGTGCACGCTGCGCGGGTCGTCGTCATCGATTTCCATTTCGCGCGGCACGTGCTGTTCGAGCACGAACACGTCCTCGCGAACATCGAGCAATCCCTCGCGATCGACTGCATTCGCCCAATCGCAAATTTCGACTTGGAAACCGCCGTCAATCGGCATGCGGTCAAACCCCTTCCGGGTCGCGGCCGGGCGCGTGTTGGCGGATTGTAAGCCAGTTCCCCGTGGGATTTCTGTGCCCGGCTCAGCGCCGGCGCAAACGCAGGTGGCCGGCGTCGATCAGCGATGCCAGCAGCGCGATGCCGCGCGCCCGTTGCGGCAATCCGGCCAACCGCGCGCCATCGAATGTCCGTGCGCCCGACGCCAGCTCGCGCGCCCAACCGCGCGGGGCGTCGAAGGCACTGCCAGCGGCGTACAGCCGTGCATCGCGGCCGCGGCGGCACCATGCGAAACGGCTCCAGGGATCGCGTTCGAACGTGACCTGGGGAAGGCGTTCCGCGAGTACTGCGCGAGCCATGCCGCGCTTGCGCGGAACCGGGGCCTGCGCCACGCGATAGCGGGTGATGAAACGACCGAACCAATCCGCGAAGGCATCGTCGTCGAGCGCGGCGGATACCGGGCCGATCGCGCGACGCGCGCGGCGCAGCGCCGCGTCGTCGATTTCACCTGCATCGCCGGCGGGCTTCAAATCGGGATCGGCGAAACGCCGCGATTCCGGCAGCGACTCCGCGACATGCGCGGCCAGGTCGAACAACAACTCGGCCGCCGCGGGCGCGCGCATGCCGATGGAAAACGTCATGCATTCGCCGACCGCCACGCCGTCATGGGGCACGCCCGGCGGCAGGTACAGCAGGTCGCCCGGATCGAGCGTCCACGTATGTGTCGGGTGGAATTCGCGCAACAGCTTCAATTCCACATCATCGCAAAATGTGGTGGAAGGGTTTGCGCGCGCGTCGATCGACCAGCGGCGTTGTCCGCGGCCCTGCAACAGGAATACGTCATATTGATCGACATGCGCGCCGACGCCGCCGGCGTCCGTCGCGTAGCTGATCATCACGTCGTCGATGCGCCAGCCCGGGATGAAGGCGAATTCGCAAAGCAGTGCCGCCGTGTCTGCGTCCCATTTGTCGACATCCTGCACCAGCAGCGTCCAGTTCGACTTCGGCAGCGTGGCGAATGTTGCATCGTCGAACGGGCCGGTAAGCACCTTCCACTTTCCGTCATTCCGGCGCAGAGCCCGCCTCGGAAATGGTTCTGGTCCGGGGCCATGCGCAGCGCGGAATCCGGAATCCAGTGCCTTTGCTCTTTGCTGGTGTAAAACGATTCTTGCCAGCGCGCCGTCCATGCATGCGAGCCCGGCCAGATCGTCGGGCGACAGCGGCGCCTGGAAACCGGGAAACGCGTTGCGGATCAGCAGCGGCCGCTTTTGCCAGTAGTCGCGCAGGAAGCGTGCGGGCGGCATGCCGAGGCGATGCCGCGCGGTCGCGCCGATCTCGAAGGGAGTTTTCTCGATGGGCAAGTTCTGTCGGGTAGCAGGCATGCCGCATCTTAGCCGGCGCGGGGTTCCCCGCGCCGGCGGCGTGCTTCATTGCGGCAGCGCAAACGCGATGACGTAATCGCCACGAGCGGTGCCGAGGGTTCCGTGGCCGCCAGCGACAATGACGAGATATTGCCTGCCATTGATCGCGTAGGTCATCGGCGTCGCCTGGCCGCCGGCGGGCAGGTGGTATTGCCACAGCAGCCTGCCATCGTGCTCGTCGAAGGCGCGGATGTCGTCGTCCATCGTCGCCGCGACGAAGATCAACCCGGATGCCGTGACGACCGGGCCGCCCATGCCGGGCACACCGAGGTTCCAATGGTTCTTGATGGCATTGCCCAATGGCACCTGCCACAGGCGTTTGCCACTGCGCATGTCGATTGCACTCAGCTCACCCCACGGCGGTTTGACGCAGGGCGTGCCCAGCGATGAGGTGAACGCCTTGCGCCGCATGCCATACGGGGTGCCGCGCATTTCCGAAAAATCCCAATCCTTGTATGCGGGCGACATCGACTGCGCCATGAGTTGATCGCGCGGCACCAGCGCGACCAGCATCGGCAGGTCGTTGGTGTTCACCACCGCGATCTGGTGCTTGGGGTCGAAGGCGATGCCGCCCCACTCCACGCCACCGCCGTATCCGGGCTGTTCGATGCTGCCTTGCACGCTGGGTGGCGTGAAGATCCCTTCGGATTTGTAGCGCTCGAGATGGCAGCCGAACGAGACATGCGCAAGATCGTCCCCCGTCACCGGCCCTTGCCGCACCAGCGGTGCCGGTGCGACGGGAAACGGCTGCGTTTTCGACAACACTTCGCCCGGTGCGCCGTCCTGTGGCACCGGCTTCTCGACGATCGGGAAGACCGGCTTGCCGGTTTCGCGATCAAAAGTAAACAGCATGCCGGTCTTGGTCGGCTGGATCACCGCCGGAATCGTGCGACCATCGTGCTGCAACGTCACCAGTGAAGGCTGCGCGGCGCTGTCGTAGTCCCACAGGTCGTGATGCACCAACTGATAACCCCACGCCAACTTGCCGGTGTCGCCATCCAGCGCCACGACCGAATTCGCCCAGCGGCCATCGCCGGGGCGCAGGCCGCCGAAGAAGTCCGGGCTCGACGAACCGGTCGGCACGAACACCAGGTGCCGTTGCGGATCCACCGAAAGCGGTGCCCAGGCGTTGGCGGCGCCCGTCACCGCTGCCGCTTGCGGAGTCCATTGCGCGTACACCGGGTTGGAAGCGTCGTGGGGAATCGGATCCCAGCCCCACACGAACCTGCCCGTACGCGCGTCGTAGGCGCGTACCGTGCCGTGCTCCAATTCCACGCCGCGGTTGTCGCCGATCGACGAGCCGATGATGACCTTGCCGTCGAGGATTACCGGCGGCGAGGTGACCAGGTAGTTGCGGTAGTGGCTGCCGGTTTTGTACGTGGAGCGAATGCCGTGCAGCAAATCCAGCGCGCCGTGGTCGGCGAAGTCCTGGCACGGCTGGCCGGTCCTCGCATCCAGGGCCAGCAGCCGGCTGTCCAGTGTTGGCGCGAAGATCCGCGCGTGGCACGGCGCGTCCGGCGCAGACTGCGGATCGACCCACAAGGTCACGCCGCGCGAAGCCGCGTCCGAGTACCAGAGCTTCGCGATGTGCGAATCGTGCCGCCAGCGCAGCTTGCCGGTGGCGGCGTCGATCGCCACCACGTTGGTTTCGCTCGTCGTGAAATACAGCGCGCCGTCGTAGAGGATCGGCGTGGCTTCCCACGTCATGTGGCTCTTCCACTCGTCATCGGGGAAGCCTGCGCCATGTTCGCCGCTGCGAAAGGTCCATGCCACCTTGAGTTGCTCGACGTTCGCAGGCGTGATCTGGGAAGCGGATGAGTAACGGGTGCCGCCCGCATCGCCGCCGTAGTACGCCCAGCCGGCATCCAGTGCGGGTGGTGGCGGCACGTACCGGCTGCAGCCGGCGAGAAGGGCGGCCAGCCCGAAAGTCATGCACCCGCAAACCGACATGCGCATCGTGTGGCTCCCTCGAAAAGATGCGCGAAAATTAGGCGCTGCGCACGACGCCGGCAAGACGAAAAGGGGTGAGCGGCGCGATCAGGTGACGAGCGGCGACGTCTACGCCTCGAATCAGTTGAACAGTTGCGGCAGGCGGCTGCGATAGCGACGGCTGAAATTCACGAAACTGCCGTCGGTCAGCATGATGCGGTAGTCGCCGCTGTCCCACGGCTGGATCTCGCGGATGCGGTCCAGGTTCACGATATGGCCACGATGGACCCGTGCGAAACGGGCCGGGTCGAGCCTGCGTTCCAGCGAGGCCATCGATTCGCGCAATGGCCAGGTCTGGCCCTGGGCGTGGATGGTGACGTAGTTGCCGTCCGCGTCGATGCGGTCCACGTCGGCGGTGTTGAGGATGAACTCGCGGTTGAGCTTCTTGACCACCAGCCGCTGGACCGGGCCCGGCGCCACCTCTGCGGATGGCACGGACGGTGCGGGAGCGGCTTGCGTCGCCCGGCCTTCCAGCCACATCCGATAGATGTGGAATGCCTGCAGACCGGCCACGATCAACACGTAAGCCATCACGTCCTTGCGGTATTCGTAGATCCAGTCGCTGACCCACGGCGCGAAACGGTAGTGCTGGCCCATCATGGCGTAGCCGAGCTTGCGCAGCGCCACCATGCCGCCGACGTGGACCAGCGAAAACACCACGCTGGCGGCAAGGTGCAGCGGGATCGCCCAGCGCCAGGTGCGTGCGGCGATGGGTACGCGCCGATACAGCCACGCCACAGCGGGAATCAGGAGCCAGAGCAGCACGGCGCTGGAGTATTCCCACAGCGCCGGTTCCCACCATTGCAGGCGCACTCCGCCGCGCCCGTAATCGGTGAGCTCGGTGAACACGTTCATGGTGCAGATCGCGGCGATCGTGCCGCCGAAGATCACGATCTGCCACACCAGTACCCGGCGCCGGATGCCGGCTTCGGTGAGACGCGACGCGGGTGCGGCCGTTGCCATGGCGCCAATCAGATATCGCGCGCAAATTCGGCGGCGAGGCCGGTGTACGTGGCGGGCGTGAGTGCCAGCAGGCGTTGCTTGTCGGCGGCTGGCAGGTCCAGTGAGCCGATGAAAGTCTGCAGTGTTTCGCGGGTAATGCCCTTGCCGCGGGTCAGCGCTTTCAGTTGTTCGTAGGGCTCCGGCAGGCTGTGGCGGCGCATCACCGTCTGGATCGCTTCGGCCAGCACTTCCCACGCGTGGTCGAGGTCGGCGGCGATGCGCTCGGCGTTGACTTCAAGTTTGCCGAGTCCCTTTTCCAGGGAAGCGAATCCGATCAACGCGTGCCCGAACGCTTCGCCCAGCGCGCGCAGGGTGGTGGAATCGGTGAGGTCGCGTTGCCAACGGCTGATCGGCAACTTTTCGCTGAAGTGCCCGAGCAGCGCATTCGCGACGCCGAAGTTGCCCTCAGCGTTTTCAAAGTCGATCGGGTTGACCTTGTGCGGCATGGTCGAGGAACCGACTTCGCCCTGCTTCAGGCGCTGCCTGAAATAGCCGAGCGAGATATAACCCCACACGTCGCGCGCGAGGTCGATCAGGATGATGTCGACACGGCGCTGTGCGTCACAGATTTCCGCGACGCCGTCGTGCGGTTCGATCTGGGTGGTGTACGCCTGCCATTGCAGGCCCAGCGATTCCACGAAACGCCGCGAGAACGCGCGCCAGTCGATTCCGGGATATGCAATCGCATGTGCATTGAAATTGCCGACCGCGCCGTTGATCTTGCCGGGAATGTCGATGCCGGCGAGTTGGGTACGCTGGCGTTCCAGGCGCGCGACCACGTTGGCCATTTCCTTCCCCAGCGTCGTCGGCGACGCGGTCTGGCCGTGGGTGCGCGAGAGCATGGGCAGATCGGCGTTGGCGTGAGCGAGGTCGCGCAGTTTCGTGATTGTCTTGTCGAGTTCGAGCAGCAGCACGTTGTCGCGCGCGTCACGCAGCATCAGCGCGTAGGAAAGATTGTTGATGTCTTCGGAGGTGCAGGCGAAGTGCACGAATTCCTTTGCCTGTTTCAGCGCCGGGTCGTCGCCGATTCGCTCCTTGATGAAGTATTCCACCGCCTTGACGTCGTGGTTGGTGGTGGTTTCGATCTGCTTGACGCGTGCAGCGTCGACGACGGAAAAGTCATCGGCGATCTTCCGCAACGCGGTGCGCGCGGCAACAGGAAAGGGTGGCAGTTCCGCAATGCCGGGTTCGTCGGAAAGCGCGATCAGCCACGCAATCTCCACCGCCACCCGGCGGCGCATCAGGCCGTATTCGCTGAAAATCGGGCGCAGCGCATCCACCTTCGATGCGTAGCGGCCATCCAGAGGCGAAAGGGTGGTCAGGGAATCGAGTTGCATGGTCGGCCTGCTGACTTGGGCTGAAAATTCCGTTCGCGTTGAGCGCTTCGACAGGCTCAGCCTAGACTACGCTTGCGCAGCGAGCGGAGTCGAAACGCACGGCCGGCGTCCTTCGACTTCGGCCTTGCGGCCTACGCTCAGGACGAACGGCTCGCTGGACAGGTCGCCATTGTAATGGCGACTGCTCGTTATAATGAGCGGCTTTCCCGCATGGATTTCCCACAATGCCGAGCTTCCGCACCGAACACGACAGCATGGGCGAGCTGAAAGTACCTGCCGACGCACTGTGGGGCGCGCAGACCCAACGCGCCGTGGACAATTTCCCGATCTCGGGCCTGGCATTGCCGCGCGATTTCATCCGCGCGCTGGGGTTGATCAAGGTCGCAGCCGCCGATGCCAACCTCAAGCTCGGTCACCTGAAATCCACCCAGGCCGCGGCGATCCGCAAGGCTGCGCAGCGCGTCGCCGATGGCGAGTTCGACAGGCATTTCCCGATCGACATTTTCCAGACCGGTTCGGGCACCTCCAGCAACATGAATGCCAACGAGGTGATCGCGCACGTTGCCACGCGCGACTCGAAGGCGAAGATCCACCCCAATGACCACGTCAACTATGGTCAGAGCTCCAACGACGTGATCCCGACCGCGATCCACGTCAGTGCGTCGCTGGCCGTGCACGAGCAGTTGTTGCCGGCATTGAAGCACCTGCAGAAGGTCATCGACAAGCGTGCGCGCGGGCTGAAGAACGTCGCCAAGACCGGCCGCACGCACTTGATGGACGCGATGCCGGTGACGTTCGGACAAGAGTTGTCCGGCTGGTCGGCGCAGATTGGTTCCGGCGTCGCGCGCATCGAGGATGCCGGCAAGCGCATGCGGCGCCTGCCGCAGGGCGGCACCGCGGTCGGTACCGGCATCAACGCCGATCCGAAATTCGCCAAGGCATTCTGCACCGAATTGTCGAAGGCGACGGGCGTGAAGTTCACCTCGATGGACAATTTCTTCGAGGGCATGGCGTCGCAGGACGCGGCCGTGGAGCTGTCCGGCCAGTTGAAGACGCTGGCCTGTTCGTTGATGAAGATTTCCAACGACCTGCGCTGGATGAATTCGGGGCCGCTCGCGGGCCTCGGCGAAATCGAGCTGCCCGCGCTGCAGCCGGGCTCGTCGATCATGCCGGGCAAGGTCAATCCGGTGATCCCGGAGGCGATGACGATGGTGTGCGCGCAGGTGATCGGCAACGACGTCACGATCACCATCGGCGGGCAAGCCGGCAACTTCCAGTTGAACGTGATGCTGCCGGTGATCGCCTACGACCTGCTGCAGTCGATCGTGATTCTGGCCAATGCCTCGCGCCTGCTCGCCGACAAGGCCATCGCGGGCTTCAAGGTCAACACGGCGCGTGTCGATGAGGCGCTGGCGCTGAACCCGATCCTGGTCACCGCGCTGAACCCGGTGATCGGTTATGAGAAGGGCGCCGCGACGGCGAAGCAGGCCTACAAACAAAAGCGTCCGATCCTGGACGTGGCGCTGGAAACGACAGGCTTATCGAAGGCGGAGTTGAAGAAACTGCTCGATCCCGTTGCGCTGACGAAAGGCGGAATCCACGGGAAATGATCAGACGTGCTGATTGCACGAAGTGAAAGGGCCGTCCAGTGGGCGGCCTTTTCGTTGGCGCGGGATCGGTCCGGGGACTCAATCGTCGGAGTCGTAGTCCTTCAACGCATCCCGATGGCAGTCGTCGATTTTCTTCTGCGTCAGTGTGGCGTAGGGCTTGAACGCGGGCAGCGCGGCGGCGAGTTTCTGCTGGCTCGCCATCAGCGCGGGCATGCGATCGCACAACTTCGCGGCGGCCTCGCGGATGCCGGATGCCTTGGCTTCGACGTGTCGACGGATTTCTTGTTCGGGTTTGCCCGAGAACGCGCCCGCAATGGCTTCGCTCGCTGCGTTCATGCCCAGCGCCGCGCCTTGCTTGCCGATCGCGATGCCTTGCGCGCCGATCTCGATGAGCTGCTGGCGATAGTCGAGCAGCATCGCGCGCTGCGCGGGCGTGATCGCGACGGGTTTGTCGCTGATCAACAGGTCACCCTGCGGCGTGATTTGCGCGTTGGGCAACCTGGATGCGCGGTTGTCATCCGGGTTCGTGTCGGACAGGACGACGATGCCGTCATTGCCCGAAATCGTGATGTTCTCGGTGCGCAGCTTGGTATCGGCGCGGTCGAGCGCATGATCGACCACGCTGGCGATCAGCGACGGAGTGGACGACGCGCTGGCCGCCGACGAAGCCGGTGACGCGGGCGCGTTGCCGGAACTGCAAGCGGCCAGCGCGGCGGCCGCGGACGCGATGCACAGCATGGAGAGTTTGCGCATGATCATGGCTCGTTCGATGTGGAGGCGCTGGAACTTCCGGGGTGCCTTGGCGGCGTAGCCGTGGTGATGGCCGACGATTTGGCAACGACGATGTTGCCGTCACGAACGGTGGTGGTGCTGGTGACGGTGCACTCCGCGCGACTGCTGGGCGCGTAGGACGCGAACGCGGGAATCTCGGTCGTGAGGGCTTGCTGGGTTTCGTCGAGAGCCTTGAGATCCGTGCACAGCTTGCCGACGGCGCTGTCCATCTGGTTCGATTGCGCCTCCAGTTTTTTCTGGGCAATGGTTGAATCGCCGTGCAGGATGGAGGCGATGGCATCGCCGATTCCCTTCTCTGCCATCGCGGCGCCTTGCCTGCCCACGGCTTCGCCGGATTGCATCATGTTGCGCGCCTCGCCGTAATAGCGCTGCAGCATCGCGCGCTGCCCCGGCGTGACATCAATCGCCTGGTCATCGATCGCAAGGCTCCCATCCTTGCCGATATGTGCGTCGGGCTTGCCGGTCGCGTGCACCACCATCCCGTTCGAATCGAAGGTGAT
>JAGWZT010000457.1 GCA_018971925.1 Lysobacteraceae bacterium
TCGGCGGCAAACTGAATTCAGCAAGCGTGCGGCGCGGCGGCGTGCTGCGGTCGGTGAACTGGCACAACACGTTGAAGGGTTTGTTGAACAGGACCAGCATCGGATATGCCGCCGGGGTCAGCGTGCCGAGGATGCGGCAGCGGGTGCGGCGCTGTCCGCTGAAGCCGGATCGTTCGCAAGCTCCGCATCCGGTGCGGTCACGGCGTAGCCGCGCGCCTGCAACGCCGCGAGATAGCCGTGCGGGTCGAGCAGATCGTGCATCGGCAGCACGGCGAAGCTTTGCGCGTTCGCCGCCAGCGCGGTATCTGCGGCCGCCAGCCACGCCCCTTCCACGCGCATGGGCAGGTTGTCGATGCCGAGCGCCTTGGCGAAGCCCGCGCCGGTGATCGCGGAACGGCAGGCGTCGCGGTACGCGCTTTCGGGCACCTTGCGCAGGGTGTCGATGTCGCCGGTCGCCCACGCGTTGGCACGCGCGCGGAAGTTCGGCAAATCGTGTTCGACCGCATCCAGCACCACGTCGAGGCAGGCGATGCCGTCCAGGTTGGACGCCGCAAATGCCTTGACCGCCTGGCGCGGCTCCTTGATTTCCAGCGTGGCCTCGGGCTTCACGACTTTCACGCCGTGCTGCTTCGCCATCGCCGCCACCATGCCGGTGACTTCGCCGTCATTGCGCAAGCGGTTCGCCTTCATCGCCTGCTTCATCAATTTCCAGGCGGCAACGATGGGGCGATAGCGCTCGATCGAGTAATCATCACCGAAGTAGCGCTGGCGGGCGTAGTACCAGCGCGCGTAGGTGGCAGGCGGCAGGACGTCGTGCAGGGTCTTGCCGTCGGGATTGCGCTGTGCACGGTACACCGTCGGCAGCAGGAAGAGTTTGCCGAACCAGTTGGTATCGACCTTCAACTTCACGCCGGGTGCTTCCAGCACCGTCTGCGACGCCGCGACAGTTTGCTCGACCTGGCTGGATCGCCACTCGATGCCGGCCGGCAATGTCGGCACCACGCCCAGGATCCACAACACGTGGTCACCGCGCGTGACCTTCCACAAACCGGGGCCCGGCACCACGCCGGTGACGGTGACGGCCTGCAAGGTGGTGATCGAGGCTGCGGGGGCTGGCGGGACGGAAGCTGCCGATGGCGTGGTTTGCGCGGACGTATCGGCGCAGATGACCAGCAATGCGAGTATGACGGGAACGATGCGCATCCTGTAATGATCGCAGGACGGGACTCCAAGTTCATTCGGGCCCGCTGCCGCTTGGCGGGACACACGCAACCCGCGACAATGGCGGTTTGCGCGCTGTCTCCACGGAGCCTTGCATGTCCAAGATCATCTACACCCTGACCGACGAAGCGCCGTTCCTGGCCACGGCCTCGCTGCTGCCGATCATCGAGGCCTTCACCGGGTCGGCGGGTGTCGAGCTGGAAACCCGCGACATTTCATTGGCGGGACGCATCCTGTCGCAGTTCCCGGACGTGCTGAAGCCCGATCAGAAGGTGGCCGATGACCTGGCCGAACTCGGCAAGCTGGCGCTCGCGCCGGACGCCAACATCATCAAGCTGCCCAACATCTCGGCCTCGCTGCCGCAGATGAAGACCGCGATCCGCGAGTTGCAGGGCAAGGGCTACGCGCTGCCGGATTACCCGGACGAGCCGCGCGGCGACGTCGAGAAGATCAACATCAAGGCGCGCTACGACAAGGTGAAGGGCAGCGCGGTGAACCCCGTGTTGCGCCAGGGCAATTCCGATCGGCGCGCGCCGCCGTCGGTGAAGGATTACGCGCGCAAGCACCCGCACAGGATGGGCAAGTGGAGCGGCGATTCCAAAACCCACGTCGCGCACATGGACGCGGATGATTTTTACGGTACCGAGAAATCGGCGACGCTGGCCAACGCCGGCACGCTCAAGATCGTACTGGACGGTGCCGACGGCAAGCAGCGCGTGTTGAAGGAAAGCATCAAGGTGCAGGCGGGCGAAATCGTCGATGCCGCGGTGATGTCGCGCCACGCGCTGGCGGCGTTCATCGATGCACAGATCGCCGAC
>JAGWZT010000458.1 GCA_018971925.1 Lysobacteraceae bacterium
GAAGTGCTTCACCGCGATGGTGCGCCTCGACCACAACCGCGCCAAGGGTCAGCTCGCCGCCAAGACCTGCGCGCACAACACCGATGTCGCAAGGATGATCATCTGGGGCAATCACTCGTCCACGCAGTATCCCGACATCCACCATGCGACGGTCAAGGGCAAACCCGCCATGTCGCTGGTCGACCAGGCCTGGTACGAAAAGGAATTCATCCCGACCGTGCAGCAGCGTGGCGCGGCGATCATCAAGGCGCGCGGTGCGTCGTCCGCGGCGTCGGCAGCCAGCGCCGCGATCGACCACATGCGCTCGTGGGCGCTCGGCACCGCCGAGGGTGACTGGGTGTCGATGGGCATTCCGTCCGACGGTTCCTACGGCATCAAGCCCGGCGTGATCTACGGTTATCCGGTGACCTGCAGGAACGGCAAGTACGCGATCGTGCAGGGTCTGGAAATCGGCGGGTTCTCGCGTGCGCGCATGGATGCCACCGACAAGGAACTCCGCGAAGAACGTGCTGCGGTCGAACACTTGCTTGGCTGAGCGCACCGGTTTGCACGGGACTGAACGGGCGGCCCTGGGCCGCCCGTTCGCGTTTCACGATGGCTCAACCGTGATGCGCGGCCCGGGCTTCCGCGCGCCCGACCTGGTCGTCCACCAGCGCCGCGACCACGATGTCGCTGCCGACGTTCACGGTGGTGCGCGCCATGTCGAGGATGCGGTCCACGCCGATGATGATCCCGATGCCTTCCGGTGGCACCGAAAAGCTCGCCAGCAATCCCGCGACCAGTGGCAATGAGCCGCCCGGGATGCCAGCCACCGCCACCGCGCTCAACACCGCCAGCAACATCAGCACCGATTGCTGGGCCAGGCTCAGTTCGATGCCGAAAATCTGTGCGATGAACAGCACCGTGCAGCCTTCGAACAAGGCCGTGCCGCTCATGTTCATGGTCGCGCCGAGCGGCAGCACGAAGCCTGAGGTGCTGGGCCGCAGCTTCAGCTCCTCGCCGGCGACGGCCAGTGCGGTGGGCAGCGTGGCGTTGCTGGAACTGGTCGAGAACCCGGTCACCAGCACCGGCCGGATCTGCCGGAAGAAGGTACGCGGCGAGCGCCTGCCTATCGCCCACAGCCACACCGACATCGTGCCGAACAGATGCAATGCCAGCGCGGCGATGCAGGCCACGACGAAGATCGACAGCGACAGCAGCACGTCCAGCCCGACCTTGACGATCACGCTGTAGATCATCGCCGGCACCGCATAGGGCGCGAGCTCGAGGGCCATGTCGACGATGCGCGTCATCAGTTCGGCAATGTCGTCGAGGTTGTCGCGGATACGTTGGCGCCGCTTCTCGTTGAGTTGCATCGCGGCCACGCCGACCAGGATCGCGAACAGGATCAACGGCAGCACGTCGCCCAGTGTCGCGCGACTGGAACCCGCGACCGCCCCGACCAGATTGCGCGGCATGAACATTTCGACCAGCGTCGCGGGCGTGATCGCCGGTTGCCCGGTGTGCGTTGCGATGGCCTTTTCCGCGCTGCCGCCGTACTCGGTGAGCAGTTGCGAGGTGGCCGCCTGGCTCATGTGCCCGCCCGGGTTCACCACGTTCATCATCACCAGACCGATGGCGACGGCGATCAGCATGTTGGCGAAGAACAGCACGAAGGTGCGCGCGGCCAGCGGGCCGAGTTTGCCGGGGCGGCCGAGCTGGCACACGCCCGACGCGAGCGAGGCGAATACCAGCGGGATCACCACGAAGAACAGCATCCGCAGGAACACCTGCCCGAACGGATCGAACAGCGCGCCCGATACCTTCTGCATGAAGACGAGGAGCGCCGGGAACGGCACGCCGAGACCGAGCGTGGCCAGCGCCGCGACCACGCCGACGACCAGGCCCCAGAGGATGCGGGTCGCGAGCGGCATCGGGGGCGATTTTTTCGGCATGCGCGGAACTGTATGGGGCGCGGTACCCCCTGTCACCCCGCAACCGTCACCGTTGCTGGACGCGAAACACAAACGGCATCCGGACCGGAGTGCCCCTAGCACGC
>JAGWZT010000033.1 GCA_018971925.1 Lysobacteraceae bacterium
GCCAACCTGGCGCAGGTGAACGAGCTGATCATCCGCCGCATGAAGACCGGCGTGCTGCTGGTGGACGACGCCAACCACATCCACCAGATCAACGAATCCGCATGGATGTTGATGGGCAACCCCGGCGTGGAACAGCGCGACCTCGGCGTGGTGGCGCCCGAGCTTTCGCGCCGCCTGTACCACTGGCGCAGCACGCACGAACACGACTCCAGCGCGGTGGCGCTGGCCGACGCCACGCCCGAGATCATTCCGCGCTTCACGCGCCTGTCCGCGCATGACGACTCGTTCGTGCTGATTTTCCTGGACGACACTTCGCTGGTGTCGCAGCGCGCCGAGCAGCTCACGCTGACCACGCTGGGACGGTTGTCGGCATCGATCGCGCACGAAATCCGGAATCCGCTAGCGGCGATCCGCTACTCGGCGCAATTGCTGGCCGAATCCGAGCTCATCAGCGAAGCCGACCAGCGGATGGTGGAAATCATCAACAACCACTGCGGGCGCGTCAACGAGATCATCGAAAACATCCTGCAGTTGTCGCGCCGCGAGCGTTCGCGGCCCGAGTCGCTGGACCTCAATCATTGGGCCGTGCGTTTCGTTGACGAATACAAGGAAGCCAACGATGTCGGTAAGGACAGCTTGCGCCCGCTGCTGTACCCGCGCCCCGTCGAGGCACTGGCCGATTCGCAGCATTTGCAGCAAGTGGTGTGGAACCTGGTGCAGAACGCGCTGCGGTATGGACGCCTGCCGGACGAGCCGGCGCGGGTGATGGTGGTGGCGCGGCTGGCCAGCGACAACGGGCCGCCGTTGCTGGAAGTGATCGACCGCGGCCCCGGCATCCCGCCCAAGGTCGCCGCGCAAATCTTCGAACCGTTTTTCACCACGCACGAATACGGAACCGGGCTGGGCCTGTATCTCGCCAAGCAGATGTGCGAAGCCAACCAGGCCAATCTCGAATACGTGCCGGTTGCCGGCGGGGGCAGTTGTTTTCGCATCACCCTGACCGCGCCGGTGAGCGTGCCGATGGGTTCGGAAGCGTGACGCACGCCCAAGCCGGCGTGGCAACATGGCGTGCGTCGCGCTAACCTCGGACGCGAGGGGACATCACGCAAGGCGGGGAAGCATGGCCAAACAAACGGTACTGGTCGTCGACGATGAACGCGACATTCGTGAGCTGCTCGCCATCACGCTGGGCCGCATGGATCTCGATGTCGACACCGCCGCGAATGTCAGCGACGCAAAACGGATGCTCGGCGAAACACATTACGACCTGTGCTTCACCGACATGCGCCTGCCGGACGGTACCGGGCAGGAATTGATCGAGCTGATCGCGCGCAGCCATCCGGAGACGCCGATCGCGATGATTACCGCTTACGGCAACGTCGAAGCGGCCGTCGACGCGTTGAAGGCGGGCGCGTTCGATTTCGTCAGCAAGCCGGTCGACATCCATATGCTGCGGCGCCTGGTGCAGAGCGCGTTGCGCGCCGGGCAAGCCACCGAGCAGGCCAGCGGCGACCAGGTGACCGCCAGCCGCCTCGTCGGCGAATCGCAGGTCATGAAGGACGTCCGCGCGCGCATCGCCAAGCTCGCGCGCAGCCAGGCGCCCATCTACATCAGCGGCGAATCCGGTGTCGGCAAGGAACTGGTTGCGCGTTCCATCCATGAACTGGGGCCGCGCGCGACCGCGCCGTTCGTGCCGGTGAACTGCGGCGCGATTCCATCGGAATTGATGGAAAGCGAATTCTTCGGCCACAAGAAGGGTTCGTTCACCGGCGCGCATGCCGACAAGGAAGGCTTGTTCCAGACGGCACATGGCGGCACGCTGTTCCTCGACGAAGTGGCGGAACTGCCGCTGCACATGCAGGTGAAATTGCTGCGCGTGATCCAGGAAAAAGCGGTGCGGCCGATCGGCGGGCGCGGCGAAGTCCCGGTAGACGTGCGGATTCTTTCCGCCACCCACAAGGATCTCGGGCGCCTGACCCAGACCGGCCAGTTCCGGCAGGACCTCTACTACCGCATCAACGTGATCGAACTGCGCGTGCCGCCCCTGCGCGAGCGCGGCGGCGACATCGCGGTGCTGGCCAGGCACATCCTCAAGCGCATGGCCGAACAGGCCGGCGCGCCCGCGCCCACCTTGCAACCCGCGGCGCTGAAGGCGCTCAACGAATACGACTTCCCCGGCAACGTGCGCGAACTCGAGAACGTGCTGGAGCGCGCGATCGCGCTGTGCGAGGACGGCCTGATCGAACCGCCGGACCTGATGCTGGAGCCGTCCGGGCACGAGCCCGATGAAGACGACTTCGACGAGGGAGAAGGCGGCGATGACGAATCGGGATCCGGCGCAAAAGACGGCGTCGGTCTTGACGATTACATCTCCAGCATCGAACGCGAAACCATCGTCAAGGTTTTGAAGGAAACCCGCTACAACAAGACCGCGGCCGCGAGGAAGCTGGGCATCACGTTCCGCGCGCTGCGGTACAAGTTGAAGAAGCTCGGGATCGACTGACAAACCAATGTCTGCCCTGTTGCGCCGATTGCCACATCTACGTGGCCTGCCACGGCGCGCGCCGGGCTCGCCGCTCGCGTGATCCATGGCGGTAGCGCTGGATCTTGTCGGCGGTGCCACATGTTTCCATGGCGCACCAACGGCGGCGTTGATTCTTGCTGGTGTCGAGAAACAGCCAGCCGCATGAGCTGGTGTTGGCGCAACGGCGAAGGTGCCAAGCCGGCGTGCAGCCAAGCAGGTCCAAGGCATCGAGCGCGATGCGCTTCAGCGGCAGCCGTGCATCGCGGACATCCTTGCGCCAATGCAGGTGCCCGTCCGCGCCAAGTGACTGGCCGGCCCAAGCCAGATGCACCCAGCGATCAAGCCCGCGTACCGCGTCCGCAGGCGCCCGCAGATCGTCGACTCGTGCGGCAAACAGTGCATGCAGGTGATCTCGCAGACTCTCCACCTCGCGCATCAATGCAGCGCGCTGGTGCGCGGCGCGGGGCGCGCGCACGCTGTCGTCCGGATGCAGTGCTCCGGCATGGACGCACCATTCGAGGAAGCGCTGCGGCTTTCGAAGATAGTCCTCGATCTCCAGTCCGTAGCGGTCGTGGATGGTGTTGACGAAATCCAGGCACAGGCGCCCGCCATCCAGGCGGATGTCGGCAATCGGCCGTGGCAGCGATTGGCGGCGTTGGCGCAACACGCGGTGCTCCCTGGACCTTCCGGTCCCGCAATTTTGGATACTGTCTAAGTCGTTTTTGATGGTAGCATCGGAACCACTTCGAAACCATGCAACGGGGTTCCTGGATGACGCCCGTGTCCAAAGCTCTGGCGGCGCCGCCCGTCGACGCAACCCGAGGCAAACTGATCGCCGGCATCGTCATCGCAACGCTGGTGACACTGGCGATCGTGATCGTCGATCTGGCAACGGGTGGCCGTCCTGATCCGCCGACGCTGCGCGCGGCCGCCACCTTGCTCGATGGTTCGTGGCGCTTTCACACCGGGGACAACCCGCACTGGGCCGACGCGGGGTTCAACGACAGCGACTGGGGGACGATCGACATGACCGCCCAGCCGGGCAGCCACGACGGCGACGTGGGCCTGCCCGATTACGTTGGCGGCTGGATGGCGCACGGCCATCCCGGTTATCAGGGTTACGCATGGTACCGGCGAGCAGTGATGGTGCCGACGGGACACGCGTCGTGGGACATCCTCGGTCCGACCATCGTCGAAGACGGCTACGAGCTCTACTGGAACGGCCGCCTGCTGGGTGGGTCCGGCAGGCTTGGGCCAGCCCCGCGCCTCGTTGGTACGCGGCCGCTGCGGTTCTCCCTTCCCGCCGATGCGGCAGGTACCCGTGGCGTCCTCGCAGTCCGCACCTACATGCTTCCCGGCTTCGGGCGCAGTGCGAACAGTGGCGGCATGCACAGCGCGCCGATCCTGGCGCCTGCCGCGATCAGCAGTGCGCTCCACCGCGCGCAATGGGAACGAACGATCGCCGGTTACATCGTCGATGCGATCGAGCCGCTTGCCATGCTGGCACTCGTCGGCCTGGCACTTTGCTACCGGTCGCGCAGCAGCCAAAAGAGGTTCCTGATTTTTGCCTGCATCGCGCTTGCACTTTCGGCAGTCAGACGTGCCAGCAATGCGATCGTCTCGTGGACCGATCTCGAAGATCTGACGACCTACGCATGGTTGGCAGCCGTGATGTGGGCGCCGACGGTGGCCGCGTGGACCTTGGCCTGGAACCGCTGGTGCTTGCGACCCTGGAAAAGCATCGACGCCTTGGCTGTAGTGCTGGCGGTCATCGGGACCATCGGCGTCCTGACGCATCTGGCGTCCGTGACAAACGCCAGCCGGCTAGCGTCGATTGCGCTGTTCGTCGTGATCGGTGCGCGCATGGTCCGCAGCGGCCCCATGCGTTTGCTGGCACCCATCACGCTGGCCTCGATCGTGGCCGTGCTGTTCGGCGGCGAACTGCTCGATCCGATCGGCCTACCGGGCATCTGGTTTCCGTTCGGCATCGGCGTGTCACGCACGCAGTACATCTATGCGCTCGCCATCCCGCTGCTGGCCGTGCTGATCGTTCGAACCCTGCTCCCAGGGGATGCGCAACACGCGAGCGAAGCGACGAGACCGTGCCAACGTAGTTTGGCTTGATGCGTACGACGAAACCTCACGGGATCGCAGTCATTGAATAGGGCTGATCCCGTGGTTGCGTGGCCCAGGTCTTGTTCGGCTGCGCCTGCATCGTGAAATGCAGCGTGCCGCCGTTGGCGATCTCCGCGTAGGTCAGGTAATCGCGCGTGAGCGGCTTGCCGTTCAACGCGACCGAACCAACGTACGGATGACCCTTGCCGAGGCCATCCGTCGTGATGGTGAAGGTCTTGCCGTTCGGCAGGTGCATCACCGCGCGGCGCACGAACGGACGACCGATCACGTATTGATTGCTGGCCGGCGCGACCGGATAGAAACCGAGTGCGGTGAAAATGTACCAGGCCGACATCTGGCCCAGGTCATCGTTGCCCGCGAGGCCGGTCGGCGTCGGCGCGTACTGCGTGTGCATGATTTCGGCAAGGCGCTGCTGGGTCTTCCACGGCGCGCCCGCGTAGTCGTACAGGTACGCGATGTGGTGGCTGGGTTCGTTGCCGTGCGCGTACCAGCCGATCAGGCCGGTGACGTCCTCGAGCCCCGTGAAAGCCTTGGGATCGATCTTCGCGTCAAACACCTCGTCCAGTTTCTTCACCAACCCCGCGTCACCGCCAAGCCCGTGGATCAAACCGCCGATGTCCTGCGGTTCGTACCACGAGTATTGCCACGAATTGCCTTCGGTGAAGCCGCTGCCGGCACCCGCCGTCGCCGGACTGAACGGCTCGCGAAACTGGCCGTTCGCAAGACGCGGTTGCGCGAAGCCGGTCTTCGGGTTGAACACGTTGCGCCAGTTCTGTGCGCGCTTGAAGAATTTCGCCGCGACGTCCTTGCGGCCCATCGCCTCGGCCATGCGCGCGAGGCTCCAGTCGTCGAATGCATATTCCAGCGTTTTCGAAACCGACTCGGGTTCGCGGTCGCTGGGCACGTAGCCGAGTTTCATGTAATCGGCGAGGTCGCCGTACGGCGCATACGTCGCGCTCGCCACCATCGCCTTCAGCGCCGCGTCGGCGTCGAAGCCGCGGAAACCCTGCATGTAGGCGTTGGCGATCACCGGCACCGCGTGGTAACCGATCATGCACCAGGTTTCGAGCCCCTGGTACGCCCACACCGGCAGGATGCCGAACGGACTCGCCTGTTGCGCCGCGACCAGCGAATTCACGAAATCGTCGATGCGCCGCGGCGGCTGGATGAATGCCATCAACGGCATTTCCGCGCGATACACGTCCCACAGCGACCAGCTCGAATAGAACGTGAAATCCTTCGCCGTGTGCACCGCGTGGTCGGGGCCGCGGTATTCGCCGTTCACGTCCATCGCGAGATTCGGCGCGATCAAGGCGTGGTACAGCGACGTGTAGAAACTCTTCTCGACGTCAGGCGGTGCCTCCACGTCGATGGCGGACAATGCTTTCGTCCATGCCGCGCGTGCCTCGGCGCGACGCGCATCGAAATCCCAGCCCTTGCCATCCGCATCGAGATTGGCGATGGCGTTGTCGGCACTGACCGTGGAAATCGCCACCTTCACCAGCAGTGGCTTCGCAAGCTTGCCGAACTCGAACGCGCCTTCCAGCTGCTTGCCCGCGATCGCGTCATTGCCGGCCGGATTCGCGGCCGGACCCTGGAAGCCCTTGTAGGGAATGTCGGTTTCGCGATTGACGAATTCGTGCGACGTCATCGGCTGCGAAAACCGGATCGCGAAATACAGTTGCCGCCCCGGCGCCCAGCCGCGCGTTTCGCGGTAGCCGGTCACGGTGCCGTCGGCGCGCACGCGCAGGCGCGCCCACAACACCTTGCCGGGGTAGTCGTAGATGCTGGGACGCAAATCCAGCAGCACGTGCGCTTCCTGATCCCTCGGGAACGTGTAGCGATGCCAGCCGACGCGCTGGCCCGCCGTCAACTCCGCGCGCACGCCGCTGGTCGCCAACGTCACCGCGTAGTAACCCGGCTGCGCAACTTCGGTCTTGTGGCTGAAATCGGAGCGATAGCCGCTGCCCGGCTTGTCCGGATCGCCCGGATCCCATTGCGGCTTGCCGACACCCGGCATCAGCAGCACGTCGCCGAGATCGGAATGTCCGCTGCCGGAAAAATGCGTTTCGGAAAAGCCGAGGATGCTGTGGTCGCCGTACTGGTAACCCGCCGCCCACGCGTACGCGTGCTTGAAATCCGGCATCGCGGTGTCGGGACTCAACTGGATCATCCCGAACGGCACCGTCGCGCCGGGAAACGTGTGCCCCGCGCCGCCGGTGCCGATCATCGGATCGGCCTGGTGCCAGGCCGCGTCGCCCGGCTGCGCGGCGTGCGCCAATCCCGTGGCACCCAACGCGAGGCCGAGCGCCAGCAGGCCGCAGCCCACGTCGCGTAACGATCGAATCCCGGAGGCGGCCATTGCAGTTCCTTGGATCGTTCCAAACGTGCCACGAAAGTAGCACGCGGCGCGGCTGGATGCATGCTGCGCTGCAGAATGCGGCTGTCCGTTCCCGCAGGCATCATGCGGGAAATTGGATCGTTCCAAATCCAGTTTCCACCGGATCGAACCCGTGCAAGCATCAATCCAGGCAGCCATGCAAGACCCCACGCGATGAACGGCCGGCGCGTCACCGTCACCGACATCGCGCGCGGCTGCGGCGTGTCGCGCGCAACGGTGTCGCTGGTCCTGCGCGGCAGTCCATTGCCTGCCGCCGCCACTCGCGCGAAGGTCGAAGCGGAATTGAAAAGGCAGGGCTACGTTTACAACCGTGCCGCGGCGAATTTGCGCCAACGCCGTTCGTCGAGCGTGGCGCTGGTGATCAACGACCTGTCCAATCCGTTCTTCGCCGACTTCGCAGCCGGCGTGGACGAGGCGCTCGGTGCCGCCGGCTACGTGACCTTGCTCGGCAGCACCGGCGAATCGCCCGAACGCCAGCAGCGGGTGCTGGCTTCGCTGATGGAACACGATCCGGCCGGCATCATCCTGTCGCCGGCCGAAGGCAGCGACGGCGTATCGCTCGGGCAGGTGCTCGGCGTCCACGTGCCGGTGCTGGTGTTCAATCGCGAGCCGTCGCACGTGCGCTGGTCCGCGTCGCACTGGGACTATCTTGCGCTGGACAACCGGCGTGGTGCGGCGTTGGCCACCAGGCACCTGCTGGAACGCGGGCATCGGCGCATCGCGTTCTTCGGCGGCCACGCGGAATCGAGTTCCTGTCGTGATCGCCGCCGCGGTTATGCGGAAGCCATGCGCGCCACGGGCCTCGAACCCGAACCCGGCTGGTTCGTGGAAACCGCGCCGACGCGACTGGACGCCGCGGCCCGCACGGCGTCGCTGTTCACGAGCAGGCGCATACCCACCGCCGCGGTTTGCTACAACGATGCGGTCGCGCTGGGGCTGATGCTGGGCCTCGGTGCGCGCGGCCTCGCCGCCGGCCACGATTTTGCGGTCACCGGTTTCGACGACATTCCCGAAGCGGCCGTCAGCACACCCGCGCTGACCACGCTTGCCACCGATCCGCGCGCGCGAGGCCGCCAGGCCGCCGAACGCATCCTCGAACGCGCGCGCCGCCCGGACATCGGCGCGGTGCGCGGCATTGCCCCTGTCCGCCTGATCATCCGCGCCAGCAGCGAGGCCAACATCGCATGAATATCCGAGTCGCAGGCAACCGCACCGCCCTCACGGTGGTCACCACCATCTTTTTCATGTGGGGTTTCATCACCGCGCTCAACGACGTGCTGATTCCGCACCTGAAATCGGTGTTCACGCTGAACTACACCGAAGTGATGCTGGTGCAATTCACTTTCTTCGGCGCGTACTTCCTGATGTCGCTGCCTTCCGGCAAGGTGGTGTCGCGGCTCGGCTACCGGCTCAGCATCGTCGCGGGACTTGTCGTCACCGGCATTGGCGCGCTGCTGTTCCTGCCGGCCTCGATGGCGCAGTCGTATCCATTGTTCCTGCTGGCGTTCTTCGTGTTGGCGAGCGGCATCACGCTGCTGCAGGTCGCGGCCAATCCTTACGTCAGCCTGCTCGGGCCGCCCCGGCTTGCATCCAGCCGCCTCAACCTTGCGCAGGCATTGAATTCATTGGGTACCACCATCGCGCCGAAGCTGGGCGGCTTGCTGATCCTGTCGGTGGCGGTGCTCGGCAGCGCGGATCTGGCGAAGCTGCCCGCCGCACAACAAGCCGCCTACAAATTGCAGCAGGCGCATCTTGTCCAGGGGCCGTATCTCGGCATCGCGCTGGTGCTGTTCGCACTGGCACTGATCGTGTGGCTGTTCCACCTGCCCGCGGTGCAGGGCGGCGATGAGCGTGCCGATGATTCGCACCACACGTTCTTCGACGCGCTGGCGCACGCGCGGGTCTGGTTCGGCATGCTTGCGATCTTCGTGTACGTGGGCGCCGAGGTGTCGATCGGCAGCTTCATGATCAACTACATCTCGCTGCCGGGCATCGGCGACATGCCGGAAGCGCGCGCCGCCGGATTCGTGTCGCTGTACTGGGGCGGCGCGATGATCGGCCGTTTCGCCGGATCGGCACTGCTGACACGCATCGATGCGCGCAAGCTGCTGTGCGCTTTCGCCATCATCGCGGGACTCCTGGTGTTGACCACCATGCTGACGCACGGGCACGTGGCGATGTGGAGCGTGATTGCGATCGGCCTGTTCAACTCGATCATGTTCCCCAACATCTTCACGCTCGGCATCGAGAAGTTCGGGCCGCTGGCGGGCAAGGTTTCCAGCCTGCTGGTGATGGCGATCGTGGGCGGAGCGGTGATCCCGCTGGCACAGGGCGCACTGGCCGACCGTGTCGGCGTGCACCATGCTTTCGTGCTGCCACTGCTGTGTTACGCCTACATCGTGTTCTACAGCGTGAGGGGATCGCGCGTCGCATGAACGGCACCGTGTACTGCTTCGGTGAAGCGCTGATCGACTTCCATGCCGAGCCGCGCGCCGGCAACGTGCCGCCCGCTTTCATCCCGCACGCCGGTGGCGCACCCGCCAACGTCTCGGTGGCAGTCGCAAGGCTCGGCGACGCGAGTGCATTCGTCGGGATGTTCGGCCACGACGTGTTCGGCGACCTGCTGCTGCGCGGGCTGGCCGACGCCGGCGTGGACACCCGCTGCACGCGGCGCACCGACGCCGCGAACACCGCGCTGGCATTCGTGACACACGACGCCCACGGCGAACGCAACTTCAGTTTCTACCGGCCACCGTCCGCCGACCTGTTGTTCCGCGACGGCGATTTCGATCCGGCGATCTTTGCGGCCGGAAACATTTTCCACGCGGGTTCGTGCAGCATGACCGAAGCCGCATCGGCCGCGACCACGCTGCAAGGCATGGGCCGCGCGCGCGAGGCCGGCGCGCTGGTCAGCTTCGACATGAACCTGCGCCCCGCGCTGTGGCCGCGCGGCGAAGATCCCGCACCGACCATCTGGCGCGCGCTTGCGCTCGCCGATTTCGTGAAATTGAGCGCCGAGGAACTCACGTTCCTTGCCGCTTCCACGGGAAGCGAAGGCGCCGTGCTCGAACGCTTGTGGTCGGCCGGCACGCAATTCCTGGTCGTCACCGACGGTTCACGCGCGATCCGCTGGTTCACACGGGATGCAACCGGCGGGATGTCGACGTTCGCGGTGCGCGCCATCGACAGCACCGGCGCCGGCGACGCCTTCGTCGGTGGTTTTCTGCACGACCTGGCCGCCGCCGGATCGCTGACGGCATTGCTGGCGAACGGCACGCGGCGCGACGCGGCACTGCGCTTCGCCGCCGCCTGCGGCGCGCTTGCCGTCACCCGCACCGGCTCGTTCGCCGCCATGCCTGCGCTGGCCGACGTCCACGCCTTCCTGGAGCAACACGCATGAGCGATCTTCCCGACTTCCGTTCCCCGGCGTTCCTCCGGCAGCACATCCGCGACACCATGGCGTTCTACCACCCGCATTGCCTCGATCCCGCCGGCGGATGTTTCCACTATTACAAGGACAACGGCGACATCCACGATCGCGTGGACCGCCACCTGGTCAGCAGCGCGCGCTTCGTGTTCGATTACGCGATGTACGCGCGCCACTTT
>JAGWZT010000459.1 GCA_018971925.1 Lysobacteraceae bacterium
GATTCCGGCGAAGAACAGGGTTTGTTCGGCGGCAAGATCATCGCGCAGTACGCCGTCGACCACGGTTGGAACGTCGAGGCCAACCTCAACAACGACATGGTCGGCAATTCGCACGGCGGCAACGGCGCCCACGACCCGCACACCATCCGGGTATTTTCGGAAGGCACCAAGACCAACGAAACGCTGGAACAGGCCGCCTATCGCCGCTACCACGGCGGCGGGGTGGATTCGCCCTCGCGCAACATCGCGCGTTACATGCACACGCTGGCCGAGCAGTATCTCGACGACTTCCACGTGCGCATGGTTTACCGGACCGACCGTTGGGGCCGCTCGGGCGATCAGGTGCCGTTCCTTGAGCAGGGCTTCCCGGCGGTGCGGCTGTCCGAATCGAATGAGGATTACGATCACCAGCACCAGAACGTGCGCGTCGAAAACGGCGTGCATTACGGTGACGTGATCTCGGGCGTCGATTTCGACTACCTCGCCAACGTCACGCGGCTCGATGCGATCACGATGGCCTCGCTGGCGATGGCACCACCACCGCCGTCCGACCTCGGCGTTAAAGGTGCGGTGGCCTACGACACCACGCTGTCGTGGAAGCCATCGCTCGGCGCCGCGAGCTACAACGCATGGTGGCGCGAAACCACCGCGCCGCAATGGCAGCACGCGCAGAAGGCGGGCAATGTCTATTCCGTGGTGTTGAAAAATGTCATCCTCGACGATTGGTTCGTCGGCGTGTCGGCGGTCAGCGCGGATGGCTGGGAGAGCCCCGTCGAGTTTCCGGGCTTCGCCGGCAGCTTCGCGCGTTCGCCCAAACTGGGACCCGACGGCAAGCCGGTTGATGAACGCTACCCAAGCCTGTTCGGCAAGCACGGCGGCGGAGCGGTCGGCCCGGCATCGTGGCAGACTGGCGGCAGATCATCTCCGGGGAAAACGCCATGACCCGTCTTGTCGCCGGTTTGCTCATCGCCATCGGATTGATCGTTGGCGGCTGGTTTATCGGCAACGGATTCGCGCACTCGCGCAACGAGCGTTTCGTGACCGTCAAGGGCTTGGCGGAGCACGACGTCGAGGCCGACGTCGCGTTGTGGCGGATCCGCTTCGTCGAGACCGGCGACAAGCTCACCGACGTGCAGACCGCGGTCCAGCATGACGATGCCGCCGTCACGGCATTTCTCAGCCAACACAAGCTCGGCAAGGGAGACATTGCGTTCCGCAACGTCCAGGTCACCGACCGCGCCGCGCAGATGTACGGTAACCAGCAATACAAGACCCGCTTCATCGTCGCGGGCACCATCATGGTGCGCACCAAAAACGTCGGTGCGGTCGCCGCGGCCGCGCAGGACACTGGCGCGTTGATCGCGCAGGGCGTGGTGCTGGGTGACGCCAACGGCGGCAACGACGAAGGCCCGACCTATCTGTTCGACGGCATCAATGCGTTGAAGCCGTCGATGATCGCCGAGGCCATGAAAAATGCGCGCGAAGCGGCCGAACAGTTCGCACGCGATTCCGGCAGCAAGCTGGGCGGCATCCGGCGCGCCAACCAGGGCGTGTTCCAGATCCTGCCGCGCGACAAGGCGCCGATGCTGCAGGAGGACAAGCAGGTCGACAAGACCGTGCGCGTGGTCGCGACGCTGGACTACACCTTGAAGGATTGACCGCTCATCGACGTGGTTTGGCGCGATGGGTTGGCTTGGCTGACCATGGATCATCCGGCCACGGATGCTTCGGATAGCGCGCCTTCAATTCCTTTTTCACCTCGGGGTAGGTGCGGTCCCAGAAGCCGCGCAGATCCTGCGTCACCTGGATCGGTCGACCAGCGGGCGACAACAGGTGCAGTGTCACGGGAATGCGGTCGTTGGCGACGCGCGGGGTTTCGGCGAGTCCGAACAGTTCCTGCAGTTTCAACGCGAGTACCGGTGACGCGGCGTTCGATTCGCTGTCCGATGCCGCCGCGTAATCAAGCTTGCGCGTCATTCCGCTCGGCACGGTGATCGCGTCGGGCGCGGCTTCGTCCAGCAGCTTGCGCTGCGGCC
>JAGWZT010000460.1 GCA_018971925.1 Lysobacteraceae bacterium
GTTACGCGCCTTCGGTGCTGACCCGCCCTACAAAATCTCCACTTCTGCTTCGATCTCCACCGGAATGTCGAACGGCAGCTCAGCCATGCCTACCGCGCTGCGCGCGTGAGCGCCGGCGTCGTCGCCCCACAACTGCAGGATCAGGTCGGAGAAACCGTTGATCACCGCGGGTTGTCGATTGAAGCCCGGCGCGGAATTGACCATGCCGAACACGCGCACCCAATGCTTCACGCGATCGAGATCGCCGAGTTCGCGTCGCAGGCTCCCGAGCATCGATAACGCGGTGAGACGCGCCGCCGCATAGCCCTGCTCCACCGTCAGCTCGCGTCCTACCTTGCCGAACGGTCCGGCGACCGAACCGTCCGCGGCTTGCGGGCTGTGGCCGGAAACCAGCGCACGATTGTCGAGCATGCGCACGAAGCGGAACGGCAGCACCACGCCCGCTGGCGGCTTGACTTCCGGCGGCAGTACCAGCCGGAGTTCGACAAGACGGGCTTCTATCCGGGACATGCGTAGTTCCGTGGCTCCCCGGATCACAGGCCGGCGGCGCGCAGGCGCGCGCGCAAATGATCCAGCTTGTCACCGTAACGATCCGCGCGTGCCGTATCGGCGCGCAACGGCTGGCGCACCTGTGCGGCGCTGGGCGCACTAAGCACCGTGCGTTCGGTTTTATGAAAATCCAGGCAAGCGCGGTCGAAAGGCAATCCGCAGAAATCCAGTAGCCGCCGGATCGTCGGCTCCGGGTCGGCAATCAGTGTTTCGTATTCCAGATCAAACACGCGGTCCGGGAATTTTCGCAACCAGAATCGCGTCAGGCGCATGTAGTCGATGCAGAAATCCGCCATGTCATCCAGGTTGCAGGTAAAGACCGCCTCGTTGCCGAACCATTGCCGATAACACGCCAGGCAGGTTTCCAGCGGATCGCGGCGGCAGACCACCACCTTCGCCCCCGGCAACATCGCCAACGCCGCGCCGACCAGTACCCAGTTCAGGAGATTCTTGTCGGTGAAGCGCGGCTTGCGCCGACGCCAGCACGCGGTGCGCTCGAGATATTGCCGTCCGAGGTCATTCCATTCTGCCGGTGACACATCCGGCGCCCACAACGGGAAACTGCTTCCCCTCCGATGCGTTTCCGATTCGACCAGCCGCGGCAGGTCCCTGATCTCGTTGGCGCCTTCGACGTCCGGATGAGACGCAAGGATCTGCTCCAGCAATGTCGAGCCGGAACGCGGAATGCTCGCAATCAGGATTGCCTCATGACCCAAGCCCGCATCCAGCGGCTCCGGCGCAGGGCCGGCAAACGCCTGCATGATCGCATCCACGCGCGCACGCTCCCCTGCGGAATCCCATTTCCCGCGGCTGCGTTGCAGGGCATTAGCTTCTTGCAGCACATCGAAAGCACGCGTGTATTCACCTTGATCCTCCAAAGCTTTCGCGAGCGCGAATCCGAGCCAGATGCGCGGCTCTGGCGCAATGTCCGCCCGCGCCAACGCGTTCTCCAGCAATCGCACGTCCTGCTCGCCGAGCTTGACGGTTTTCAGATTCGACAATGCAAACCAGGCTTCAGCATGTCCAGATTCCCGGCTCAGCAACTCGCGCAGGTCGACGACCGCCGCTTCGATTCGCCCTAGGCTGGTCCACGCGCGCGCCAGCGCAAGCCTTGCCGGGATGTGCGAGGGGTCCAGCGCAAGCGTGCGTTGCAAAGCCTCGACGGCTTCTTCGGTTTGGACTTGCGGTTTCAGCGCTTCGGCGAGGTTGTACCAGGCCGACGCGGATTCCGGTTCCAGTTCGCAGGCACGTTTGAGCTGCACGATGGCCTCGTCCACGTTGCCTGTTTGATACAACGCAACACCCAGCCCGATATGCAAATCGGCATCATCGGGCCATACCGCAAGCGCGCGCCGGAAATATTCGGCGGCCTTCGCGTAATCGCCGGAATTCTGCGCCGCGATGGCCAGCAAGCGCGCCGCCTCGGCGCTGCTGGGCGCGAGCGTCAGCACGTTGGACAACGTCCGCGTCGCCGC
>JAGWZT010000034.1 GCA_018971925.1 Lysobacteraceae bacterium
ACCCTCATCCGGCGCTTCGCGCCACCTTCTCCCGGAGGGAGAAGGGAAAGCCATGGCATGGCTCGCCGACGAAGTCGGAATCGGTGACGCCGCTGCACGGCAACTCATCGACTACCTCGCCGCCGCGCGCACCGAACTCGGGCTGCTGCCCACGCAGACGACGCTGGCGATGGAACGCTTCTTCGACGAATCCGGTGGCATGCAGTTGATCATCCACTCGCCGTTCGGCAGTCGCCTGAACCGTGCGTGGGGGCTGGCGCTGCGCAAACGTTTCTGCCGCAGTTTCAATTTCGAACTGCAGGCCGCGGCGACCGAGGATGCGATCGTGCTGTCGCTCTCGACCAGCCACAGTTTTCCGCTCGACGAAGTCGCGCGCTATCTGCACTCCAATTCGGCGCACGATGTGCTGACGCAGGCGTTGCTGGACGCGCCGATGTTCGCGCTGCGCTTCCGCTGGAACGCCGGTGCGGCGCTGGCGCTGCCGCGCTTCGCGGGCGGCGCCAAGGTGCCACCGCAGATCCAGCGCATGAAGTCGGAAGATTTGCTGGCCACGGTGTTTCCCGACCAGGTCGCCTGCCTCGAAAACATCGTGGGCGAACGCAAGATTCCCGATCATCCACTGGTCGCGCAGACGTTGCAGGACTGCCTGTACGACGCGATGGATCTGGAAGGCCTCACGGCGCTGCTGAAAAAACTCGAAAGCGGCAAGGTGCGCATCGTGGCGCGGGACCTGACCGCGCCTTCGCAACTCGCGGCCGAAATCCTGGGCGCACGGCCGTATGCGTTTCTCGACGGAGCGCCGCTGGAAGAGCGTCGCACCCAGGCCGTGGCCTCACGCGGTTTCGTCGACGCGCAAAACGCGGAAGACCTCGGCAAGTTGGATGCGGATGCGATCGCCGCCGTGCGCGAGGAAGCCTGGCCCGCGCCGCGCGACGCCGACGAGATGCATGAAGCGCTGCTGGCACTGGGCGCGGTCGCCAAGCCGGATCTTCAACGCAACCCGGCGTGGCAAGCCTTGCTTCAGGAACTCGCCAATGCGGGGCGTACGGCCGAGCTGACTCCGGGTGGAAGGGAACAGCGGGCATTGTGGATCGCCGCCGAATCGCTGCCGATGTGGCACGCGATTCACCCGGGTGCAACGTTGCAACCGCCCATCCAGACGCCTGCCGAATTCGCCGCGAAGGCCTGGGTCCGCGAAGACGCGCTGGTCGAAATCCTGCGCGCGCGGCTCGGCTGCGCTGGACCGATCCGCGCGGGCGAATTGGCGCGCACGTTCGGCGTGACGGACGGCGACGTCGCCATTGCACTCGCCACACTGGAACGCGAAGGCTGCGCGATGCGTGGCCGCTTCACGCCGGGCACCAGCGACGAAGAATGGTGCGAGCGCGGGCTGCTGGCGCGCATCCATCGTCGCACCCTGCAACGTCTGCGCCGCGAGATCGAACCGGTCGCGCCACGCGATTTCGTGCGCTTCCTGATGGACTGGCAACACGTTGCACCCGATACGAAGCTCCGTGGTCCCGACGCATTGGCCGCGGTGCTGGCGCAACTGGAAGGCTTCGAAGCTCCGGCAGGCTCTTGGGAATCACAATTGTTGCCTACGCGCGTGACCGGTTACGACATCGCCTGGCTGGACGCCTTGTGCGGCGCGGGCCGGATCGCATGGACCCGGCTGCGTGCGTCCGCGGGCGGCACCCATGCACCGCCGGTGCGCGCGTCGCCGATCGTGCTGCTGCCGCGCAAACAATTGCCGACGTGGAACGCCGTTGGCACGCAAGCGAACGCCGAACCGCCGGCGCTGTCGTCGCGCGCGCAGGCCGTCGTGGAATTCCTCGCGCAACATGGCGCTTCGTTCTTCGGCGAAATCGCCGAAGGCACGCGTCTGCTGAAAGTGGAACTGGAAGACGTGCTGGGCGAGCTGGTCGGCGCCGGCATGATCGGCGCAGACAGCTTCTCCGGCCTGCGCGCATTGTTGCGACCGGCATCGAAGCGCAACCATCCGCGCCAGCGACGTCTCGCGCGACACCTGTTGAACGGCATCGAGGATGCTGGGCGTTGGAGCCTGGTCCGCGCTTTGCATCCCTCTCCCTTTGGGAGAGGGACAGAGGGCTCGGAACTTGTGAAAGTCACGACAAAGCCGGACCCTCACCCCAACCCCTCTCCCGGGGGGAGAGGGGCTGAAAGCGAGGCCATTGAACACATCGCGCGCGTGCTGCTGCGCCGCTGGGGCGTGGTGTTCTGGAAATTGCTGGAACGCGAAGCGTCGTGGCTGCCGCCGTGGCGCGAATTGCGGCGCGTGTGCCAGCGGCTGGAAGCGCGCGGCGAAATCCGCGGCGGCCGTTTCGTCGAAGGCGTGGTGGGCGAACAGTTCGCGCTACCGGAAGCCGTCGAGGCACTGCGCCGCGTGCGCAAACGCGAGCACGATGGCGCGCTCATCGCGATCAGCGGCGCCGACCCGTTGAATCTCGTCGGCGGCGTGCTGCCGGGTGCGAAGGTGCCGGCATTGGCGAACTCGCGCATCGTTTACCGCGACGGTTTGCCGGTCGCGACGCGTGCAGGCGGCGAGGTCACACTGCTGGAAGACATGTCGCCGGTCGACGAGCGGATGGTGCGCGCGGCATTGCGGCAGGCCAATGCGCAACGATCGTTCGCGGTGACGCTTTAGGCAGTCGGGCCCCTGTTCCATCCATACGCACGTCGTGCCGCAAAAGATCTGGAACGGCGCGCGCGTTGGCCATGTAGTGCCCACGCACTGCAACGGAACGTATTCTCAATGGACGTAATTGATCGCCACCGCGGGCGTGATCGATGAGGTGGTGCTGCGATTGCCTGGAATCACGCGCACGCCCACGAGCACGCCGAGATTGGGCGTCCAGTTGTATTCGACGGCCGGCGCGAACCCGAACGCCACGCTGGGACCGGAATCGCGCGTCGTCACGCTTGGTCCGAATGCGCCGCCGAACCCCCGAATGTCGTCGCCCGTCACGCGGGTGTTGCGGTTGTGCGTATAAGTGACGTCGAGCGCCAGCACCCAGTTGCGCGTCAGACTGTATTCCAGCGCCGCATCGGCGTAGAAGCTGCTGCCGGGTCTGGCGTGGCCGCGGAATCCGGCGCCGGTGCCGTAGACGCTGACGCCCTGCACGTCCGCGCGGCTCGAAAACGTCTGCGACAGGTTGAAGCGCGCCCGCAGGATCCGGCCGTTCGGCAACCAGAACCAATCCTGGGTGAGCAGTCCCAGCGTGGTGGCGTAGGCGCCGCTGCCCAAACCGTTGCCGGGCCGGTCGCCGAGCCGGTCGTACCTGCCCGTGGGAAACGCCTGCTGCAATTGGATCGCGATCGTCGGCATCGCGCTGCCTTCGCGGAATTCGGTGAGCCGGTATTGAAGATCCACGGTGAGGTCGGCCATCCCGACGCCCGAGCTGCTGCCTCCTCCGCTCAACCGGTTGTAACCCACGATCGGGATCAGCCCGACGGTGAAGCGGTCGGCGAGTCCGTACAGCAGGTACGCGCGCGAGCCCCAGCCGTCCGCATGCGCGGTGGCCACGTCGTAGAAATAGGGTTCGATCAGGAAATGCCCCGCGGGCAAGGTCTCGGCCGAGTTTGCCAGCATCGGGCCCGTGAACCAGGCATCGCCGCGCGATTGGCGAACGACCGGCGCGGTTTGTGCGAACGCCGGCACGGAAAGCCAGCCCAGCAGGCATGCCATCAGGAAGGTGCGCATGCGTGTTGCGCTCCGTGTCGATACGGGGACTCGCGGAGACACTAGACCCGAATCAGGGCGTTCTGCGTCCTGATTCGGATATCGTGGCCCCTGCTGCCTCGCCCGTTTTGCCGCGATTCGCGAACCCGCGGCCGCCGACGATGAGCCAAGGCACGCCGCGCCAGGAATCCGCCACCACCCAACCCGCAGCCGTCAGTATGCAAGAGACGATGAACTCGCCGACTTGCGAGGTGCGCGCAACGCCCGCCGCCACGAGGGGAACCCACACCAACAGCGTGAACAGGCCCATCTGTACCGTCGAGAGCACGGTCGCCAGCCGCGCGTATACCCCGATGAGCATCGCCACGCCAGCCGCCACATAAGTGCAGCCGAAGAAGTACGCCCAACCCACGTGCCACGGCAGCCATGCCGGCACCAGCGGGGCAGTCAGGTCGAGATAGAAGAAGTGGGCCAGCCCGAAGGCGATCATGGCCAGGGCATAGAACACTCGTGCGATGCGCACCCCGCTGTCACCGGTGGCAAATCCCAGCCAGCGCCGGTCGCTGTCGGTCGCGAACCATGCGTACAGCACCCAGGCGCCTGCCACGACCACCGCGGTTTCGGCGGCGTTCTCATAGTTGCCTTCCACGCCGGGCGAAACAACGATGTAGCTAAGCTTGAACAGCACGAACCACAACAGGAAATACACCAGCAGCACGCGCGCGGCGGGTGCCGCGGTACGCCGCCAGAACAGGCCGAGGCCGCAGATGAGGCAGACGACCGCATTGAGCCACGGCAACCACCCATGCACGGATAGATCCCTGGGCACACCGCCCCATCCCTGCACGAGATCATTCCGGACCAGGCCGAGGATGCCGATGCCGACCAGCACCGCTGCAAAAACCGCATGACCCACGCTCGCGATGCGCATCGTTGTTATTGCTCCCGGGCAAATCCCGCGGCTTGCAGCCACCAAGGGAACTCCCGCGTCCGGTGGCCGTCCGTGCCGCCGCGCGCGGCATTGTCGGCGAAACCATGACCCCATCGCGGCAGACGTGGACTTCTTCCGGTTTGCCGCCCGCGCTCATCGGCGCCGACAGCCCGATCAAGGATGCCCGGATTGCAGCATCGCCACGCCGGCCAGTCCAAGCCTTCGCGCCAATTCCACGCGCTGCCTGCGCGAAAGCGTACCGCGATTCGAGTGCGTTGTACGGGTTGAGCGGTTGCCGTAACCGGGAACCGGCGTTGCCAGAAACGCCACGAGATTGCCACTTGCATCCAGCGCCTGCCCGGTGATCTGACCCAGATCGTTGATGTCCTGCGCGTCTTCGAGCACGCCCTGGTAGTTCGGCGCGAACGAGTCGAGATCGGTCATCACGCCGTCCTGCCAGAGGAATCCGTGGCAACCGTCGGTTTCCCCTGGGCCGCACGACAAGCCGACGACCTGGCCACGATCGTTGATGCCCAACGCCTCGCTGATGTCCCCGAGCTGCAGCACGCCCAGATCGACAGGCGGTCCGCCCGCATGGCCCCGGAAGAAGGCATGCAGCACCGGGTTCGGCCCGGGCGTGATGCCGGCGAAGCCAACCACGTCGCCTTGCCTGTTGATCGCCATCGGCGTGTTCCACGCATCGCCGCCGATATTGCCGAGATCGATCGCCTTGCCATCCTTCCACAGCACCATGTGCCGCGCGGTGTAACGGCCGACCGCCTGGTCGCAGCTGCCGGAAATGCCGACGACCTCACCACTGTCATTGACCGCGGTGGCGGCGCCGCTGTCGTCGCCCGCTTCCAGCGGCAGTGCGCCGATCTGGCCCGGGTTCGGACCCCACGTCACCGGCAGGAATTGCAGCACCTGGACGAAGCCATCATCCGGATTGGAATTGCAGCTCGGATCGTGAAAGCCCGTCTCGGCCCAACCCACCGTCTGAAAACGATTGTTGGTGCCGGTCGCGAAACTGTTGTAACCACCAGGCAGCGGTTGCAACGGGATCATCTTGCCGGACTTCCATACGAAGCCGAGGCAGGTGTGGCCGTCGTAGTTGAAGAATGCCTGACAACTCCAATGCTCGCCGGGTGGATTCGGCTGGCTGGTCTGCGCGATGCCTGATATCACGCCGAACTCGTTCTTCACCGGCCATTCGACGGCGCTGTTGGCACCGCCCAGCGTGTCAAGGTCGTATTTCGAGCCGAACCACCACGCGGCGGCGTGCGCGACCTGATTTCCGGGCAGATTGGAATACCCCGCGATCAAGCCGAACGTGTTGATGCTGCTGCCCTGGCTGGCGGTGCCGCCCAGCGAAGGCAGGTCGATGATCGAATAATCCGGTGGCGAAGTCTCCGCGGCCGTTGCCGACACGGCCACTGCGCAAGCCGCCAACACGCCCGTCAGCGCGACAACCATCGCCTTCTGTTTCATGGGATCCTCCTTGCAGCAACGCGGGGACATCAGCGTGGTCTGCGCCGGCCCGGCGGGAAAGCTCCACTTTTGCGATCGCGGCTGGTCCGGTTTGCGCACCCCCAGGAATAGAATCGGGACATGCGTCGTTGGGAACTGACGATAGAGATCGACCCCGCGCGGGAGCAGCCGTTGTTCCTGCAACTGGCCGCTGCGATCACCGACGGCATCCGCTGCGGGCGCCTGAAACCAGGCGAGGCCTTGCCGGGTTCGCGCGAACTCGCCGACTTTCTGGACATCAATCGCAACACGGTGGTCGCCGCCTACGGTGAACTCACCGCCGAGGGACTGGTGACCTCGCGCATCGGTGGCGGAACCTTCGTGGCGCAACCGCAGCCGGTTGCACCGCCGGGCCCGCGCGCATTGGCCTCGGTGACACCCACGTACCCGCTGCCACCCGTCGCGCTGCCGCCGCTGTCGCGCACCATCCCCGCACCCGGCACGTTGCAACTGCGCGGCAGCCCGGACGTGCGTTTGCTGCCGGCACGCGAACTGGCGCGCGCCTTCCGGCGCGCAATCGGCATACAGGGGCGCAACGTACTCACCTGCACCGACCCGCGCGGCCATGTCCGACTGCGCACCCAGTTGGCCGCGATGCTGCAAAGCACCCGCGGCCTTCAGGCAACCGCGGACGACGTGTTGATCACGCGCAGCATCGAGCAGGGACTGGACCTGGTCGCGCGCACGCTGATCGCGCCGGGCGATGCGGTCGCGATCGAAGCCTTGGGTTATCCGCCGGCACGGCGCGTGATGGAGCTGGCTGGCGCGCACCTGCTGCCGGTACCGGTTGACCAGGACGGCCTCGACGTCGATGCACTGGAAACGACATTGAAGCGGGAGCCGGTGCGGGCGGTGCTGCTGACGCCGCACCACCAGTTCCCGACCACGGTGGTGATGTCGCCGGCGCGCCGCGCGCGGCTTGCCACGCTGGCACTGCAGCACCGCTTCGCGATCGTCGAGGACGATTACGACCACGAATTCCACTACGACGGCAAGCCGGTGCTGCCGATCGCGGCGGGCGTGGCCCGTGCCAACGTGGTCTACGTGGGTTCGCTCGCCAACATCCTGGCACCGGGATTGTGCACGGCGTTCGTCAGCGCGCCGCCGACGGTGATGGAACGGCTGGTTGCCCTGCGCGGCACCAGCGATGCGCAGGGCGACGCGGCGGTGGAATGCGCCGTCGCGGAACTGTTCGAGGACGGCGAATGCCTGCGTCACGTGCGGCGCATGCGCCGGCTGTATCGGATTCGGCGCGACGCGTTGACCACCGCGCTGGTGCGCCACCTTGGCGGTGCCGTCGATTTCCGGGTGCCGGAAGGTGGGCTCGCGCTGTGGGTGCGCGTCGATGACGGCATCGACATCGAGGCGTGGTCACAAACCGCGCTGCAGGAAGGCGTATCGTTCAGTCCCGCCAGGCCCTTCGATTTCCTGGATCGCGGTCAACCGTTCATGCGCCTGGGCTTCAGCTACCACGATCCCGCCGAACTCGATGACGCCGCACGGCGGATGTCGCGTGCCTTGGCCCGCGTGCGCACGGCGCGTTCCTCCCCGGGCACGGCAACCGCCAGGTCTGCGGTCCGCCGCGAAGGGATGGAGCGCATCGACGCCGGTGCGACACCTTCCCTGCCGCTGGCGCGGCAATCGCCTCATCGCGTGCGTTAGCCGATTGCCCCGCCAGCGCCGCGTTCGCTGATGGACGCGGTGCGGAACGCAGGGATGGACCGTCCGCCCCGGGCACCGCACGGTGCATCATCCGGGTGAACAGGCCACCTGTGTTGCACTCCTGAAGTCATTACTTCGCCTTGATGATTTGTGACAGGTAATCCGGCGCGCCCTTGATCCGCTCGAGGTGCGGGTACTGCAGGCCGTCGTGGTAATCCACCGGCACGGTGCGGTACTTGTCCTGATATTTCAGCAGCAGTTGGATCGGCGTGCTGCCGCCCCTGGCGGCTTTCACCGCGTCCTGCAGCACGTCGGTGCTGTAAGCCTGTCCGTTCACCGCGACCAGCGTTTCGCCGGAACCTATGCCGGCCTTGAACGCCGGCCCGTTCCAGCGTACGTCACTGATCCTGCCTTCCTTGCCGATCTGCAGGCCAATCCCGAACGCCGCGCCGATGTCGCCGTGGTAACGCTTCGAAATCAGCTTCTCGTATTCGTTGGGCTTGTCGGTGTAAACCAGCTTCCAGCCGGTCGCCTCGATCCCGCTGGCCAGCGGCGGATTGGGTTCGTCGAGATAGCGGTGCAGGAATCCGGCCCAGTCGTATTTCACTACGGTGTTGAGCGCACTCACGACGTCTTCGAAGGTGTAGGTCTTGGTGACAAAACTTCCGTCGTCAACGCCGAAGAAGTCTTTCGCGAACGTGTCCAGCGATTGCCGGTCGTGCGTCAACGCGCGGATCTTGGCATCCGCCGCCAACCACATCATCTGGCCGGCACTGTAGTACTCCTCGCTCATCTGCCAGTTGCGGTACGGCAGCGGCGCGCGCTGCGCGATGGTCGGATCGTTGGTGGTGTCCTCCAGTGTGCGCCATTCAAAACCGGGGCGGTTGCGGTCATAGTTGGCGGCGACCAACGCGATCGCCTGTCGGAACTGTTCGGGCGTCCACAACCCGGAGCGCGCCGCAAGCACGAAACCCCAGTACTGGGTGCCGCCTTCGTACACCCACAACAGCGAGTCGCCCATCGGCACGTTGAAGTTCGGCGTCCACAGGTCGGCCGGGCGGCGGAACTTGCCGTTCCACGAGTGCGTGTACTCGTGCGCCAGCAGACCGCCGACGGTCGGCCAGTTGTCCTTCCACTTGGTGAAGAAGTCGGGGCGCGCGCCATCCTCACTGGACTGGTGGTGCTCCAGCCCCTTGCTGCTCAGCTGATCGGAAAGCGAGAACAGGAAGTCGTAGTGGTCGTAGTGGTGCGAGTCGAACAGCTTGTGCGCCTGGGCGACGACGTTGCGCAGGCCCTGCAACTGTTGCGGCGTGACCTCGAGATCGCCGGGCGCGTCGGCCACGATGTCCATGTGCACGGGCGCCTTGGCACCCGGCGCGAGGTCGAGGCGTTTGAAGTGGCGCCCCGCATACATCGGCGAATCGACCAGCGTGTTGTAGGTGGTCGATTTGAACGCAACGGTGTTGCCCGACTGCGAGGCCTTCTCCAATGCCGTGCCGAATTGCCAACCCGCGGGCAGCGTCACGCTGGGCGCGAAGGTGATGTCGCGGGAGTAGTGGCCGGCCGGATACAGCGACACCTTGCTCCACACCAGGTCCAGCATGTCGCCGGTCATTTCGACCGGGCCTTCGTCGCGGTCGCGCGCCGACAGGTACTGGAACTTCACGTCGATGCTGGACACGCCTTGCGGCACATCGACCTTGAACGCATAGACGTCGTACTTGTCGCGCGTCCACTTGAGTGGCTTGCCGTTCGCCGTGATCACGAGGCCGGCCAGCTTGTCGATGGGACCGCTGGGCGAATGATTGCCCGGAATCCACTTCGGATACAGCAGGGTCAGCTCGCCGGCCTGCACGGGAATGGTTTCGTGCACGCGGAAGATGCCCTGGTTGGTATCGCTGGCATCGACGGCGATCCGGATGGTGCCGGCATACGGCGTGTCCTGCGGCGGCAGAACGTGCGCATCGGCGGCATCGGCGAACGCGGTTCCGGCAAACGGCGCGGTCAGCAACAACGCGGCGAGCGCGGCCACCAATCGCGAGGGACGCGGATTGAACGAATCGGGTTTCGACATTTGAGTTCTCCCGCTCATTTTTTTGCGGCAATGATCTGCGACAGGTAATCCGGTGCACCGTTGATTCGCACGAGGTGCGGATACTGCAGGCCGCCGTGGTAAGCCACCGGCACGGTCGTGTAATCGCCCTGGTATTTGATCAACAACTCGATCGGCTGTTTCGAATCCTTGGCCGCGGTGATCGCCTGCTTCAACACGCCGGCCTTGTAGGCCTGTCCGTTCACTGCGACCACTTCGCCACCGGAGCCGATGCCGGCCTTGAACGCGGGACCGTTCCAGCGCACGTCGTTGATGCCACCGTCTTTCGTCAACGTGAGGCCGATCGAATACGTGAAATTGAAGATGTGGCGCGGTGATTCGTCCTGGCTCTCGTACTGTTTTTCGTACGGGCTTTCCTTGTCGGTATAAACGAGTTTCCAGCCGGCCGACTCCAGGCCCTGGGTGAACGGCGGTTCCAGCTCATCGACATAGCGATCGAGGAAACCCGCCCAGTCGTATTTCACCACGCCGTTCAGCGCATTCACCACGTCATCGAAGGTGTAGGTCCTGGTGACGAAGCTGCCGCTGTCGACGCCGAAGAAATCCCTCGCGAACGTGTCCAGCGATTTCTGGTCGTGTGTGAGCGCACGAATCTTCGCGTCCACCGCCAGCCACATCATCTGGCCGCCGGAGTAGTACTCCTCGCTCATTTGCCAACTGCGGTACGGCAGCATCGC
>JAGWZT010000461.1 GCA_018971925.1 Lysobacteraceae bacterium
AGGACACGACCGACAGTTCGTGACCACTACCCATCATCCACCTCCACTTCACCGGCTTGCCCGCCCTTCGCGATGGGCGAAACCAGCACCTTGTCGATGCGTGGGCCGTCTAGGTCGACGACTTCGAATTTCAGACCGTGCCAAATGGTGCTTTCGCCCTCGACGGGAATGTGGCCCAGCATGTCGATGAGCATGCCGGCGAGGGTGTAGTAGTCGCCTTCCTGTTCGTTCGGCAGTTCGTCGAGTTTCAGCAGTTCACGCAGGTCGTCGGTGGCGAGCGAGCCCGAAACCAGCCAGCTGCCGTCGTCGCGGCGCAGTGCGGAAGCGTTGCCGGAGGCGCCGCCGTTGCCATTGCCCGCGGGGTGGCCGACAACTGCGGTCAACACGTCGTTCAAGGTGACCAGGCCTTCGATGTCGCCGTATTCGTCCACCACCAGCGCGAACGGCGTCTTGGCGTCGCGGAATTCGTCCAGCAGGTCCAGCGCGCGCGTGGTGGCGGGCACGAACAGTGGCTTGGTCAATTTGCGGAACAGGTCGAGGCGCGGCTGTGTGGCGGCGGCCGGGTCCTGCGCCAGCGACTGCAGCAGGCGCTTGACCTCGAGCACGCCGAGCACTTCCTCTTCGCCTTCGCGATAGACCGGATAGCGCGAGTACGGCGTGGCGCGCAATACCGCCAGGTTCTCGGCCTGCGGTGCCGCCGCATCCAGCCACGCGATGCGCGGCCGCGGCGTCATCACGCTGTCCACCGTGCGATCGCCCAGCCGCAGCACGCGGTTGACCATGTTGCGTTCGTCAAGGTCCAGCACGCCCTGTTCGGCGCCTTCGGCAACCAGCAGGCGGATTTCCTCTTCGCTCACTTTCTCGCGCGTGAAGCGGTGCAGACGCAGCACCCGCAACACCGCGTTGGTGATCAGGTCGAGGAACCACACGAACGGCGCCATCAACCACGACATCACCTGCATGGGCAGCGCCACGATCTGCGCGATGCGCTCGGGGGCGACCAGCGCGGCGCGCTTGGGCACCAGTTCGCCCACGATGATGTTGATGGTGGTGACCAGGATGAAACCCAGCACCAGGCCGATCACCAGTGACGCGTGCGCGGCCACCGGGGCGCCCATCCGGGTGAGCCAGCCGCTTATGGCGTCGCTGATCGAAGCGCCGGTGGCGGCGCCGGTGATCAGGGTGATCAGGGTGATGCCGACCTGCACCGTGGACAGGAAACGGTCGGGCCGCTGGGCCAGCCGCAGCGCCACCTGCGCACGCGTGCTGGTGCGCGCCATGTAGCGCAGCCGGCTTTTGCGTGAAGCAATCAGCGCGATCTCGGCCAGCGCGAAGAAGGCGTTGCCCAGCGCCAGCACCAGTACCAGGCCAAGTTCGGTCAGCATCGGGGCTGCGCTGGAGGTTGCATGCCGGGAGTTTAGCAAGCGCGAATGCTTCGGGCCCGTGGCGCGCTCGTGTACCCTATGCGCGGTCGGATACCGGATGGATCGCCATGTTTTCGCTGCAGACCATGTTCGGGAAAGGGGACCGTTTCTACACCCTTCTGGAATCCAGCGCCGGCGCCGCCCGCGACGGAGCCAAGGCGCTGCAGGCCTTGCTGGAGGCGCACGGCGAACCGATGCTGCTGGATGGCTTCCGCGCCGCCCGCCGGCGCGAGAAGGAGCTCGCGGCGCAGATCAGCGAGGCGCTGGTCAACACCTTCGTCACCGCGCTGGACCGTGAGGACATCGAGGCGATGTCGTCCGCGCTGTATCGCATTCCCAAGACGATCGAGAAGTTCGCCGAGCGCTACGTGATCGTGGCGAAGCGGGTCGAGGGCATCGATTTCGCCTCGCGCGCCGGCCTGCTGATGAGCGCGACCGACGGCGTCGCGGAAATGGTGAGCGAACTGCGCAACGGCATGAACATCGACCGCATGCGCAAATTGCAGGATCGCCTGCAGGCGATCGAGTCCGAAGCCGACCGGCTGCTGCTGGAGCCTTATCGCACGTTGTATCTCGGCAGCGACGATCCGATCCGG
>JAGWZT010000462.1 GCA_018971925.1 Lysobacteraceae bacterium
CGCGCTCATCGGTTTCGCTCTTGCATGTTTCCCTTCCCCTGTTGCCGTCGCTGCGTCATGCCTGCCGCTCCGCGACCAGCAGCGTTCCGCGCGCGAGCACGCCGCCATCGGCGCGCGTCACCTCGAAGCGCACGCGCGCACCGTCATCATCCAGCGCGATCGTTGCCTCTTCGCCGGGCCGCAAGGGCCGCACGAACTTGGCATCGAGTTTGCCGACCGCGCTGTCCTTCCATGCCTTCAACGCCGCCGCGACGCGTTCGAGCACCACCACGCCCGGCACCAGCGGATCGCCGGGAAAGTGTCCCGGCAGTGCAGGATGTTCGGGCGCGATGCACAGGCGCACGGCGTGCTTGGTCATGCGCGGTCATCTCCGCCGCGCACCAGCATCGGCCAGCGCCGGACGATCTGGGTCGCAAAACGCCCCACGCCGGGATGCGGAATGTGGCGCAGGTAGCAGCGGCGAAACAGGTACTCGCCTGCGAACGCCGCCAGCAGCAACAACCAGCAGCCCACCTCGGGATACCACACCAGCAAGGAACCCGGCACGCGCACCGGCAACGTGATGCCCAGGGTCACCAGCCAGCCGCCCGGCCACGCAAGCAGCGCGACCACCAGCGACAGGCACGCCATGCCCGCGAGCACGCAAGCCCAGAACACCGTCACCCCGCGCGCGTAACCGCGCACGCCCGGCAACGCCAATCTCGCGTCGCCCTCGATCAGGCGGATGAAACGCGCGACCAGGGGTTCGGCACCCGGCTTCAACGTGCGCGCGAACAGCCACGCGAGCGCGGAGAGAAACACCACCGGCAGCGCCATCAGCGCCAGTTCCGCGTGTCCCATCATGGCGGGTACCAACAGCAGCAGCGCCAGCGCCAGCCACGCACACAGCGCGGCCGCGCTGTGCCGGCGCCAAACGCGCGGCAGCCATGCCAGAAGCAGCAGCAGTGCCGCCGCGACACTCAAGGGCGGCCGGTGCATGAACCCGCCGGCCAGCGCGAGCAACGCGCACGCGAACAACGCGAAACCGAACCACGGCATGCGCGTGGCTGCAGTGGGCGCGTGGTTGGCGGGCGTGGCGGACATCGGGATAGTGGTCAATGCAGCGGCGAGCGAGTGTATATGATAGGCGGCCAACCAGACGGCGCCTGAACCGGCGCGAATCCTTCGATACGGAGGGGAGCAGCGAAATGGATGGAAGCGGCAACGCGTCACCCTTCGACTGCGACGTGCTGGTCATCGGTGGCGGTCCGGGCGGCTCGACGGTTTCCACACTGCTGGCGCGGCGTGGCTGGCGCGTGGCGATGCTGGAAAAAACTTCCCATCCGCGCTTCCACATCGGCGAATCGCTGCTGCCCGCAAACCTGCCGATTTTCGAGGAAATCGGCGCACTGGAGAAACTGCGCGAACTGGGCCGCCTGAAACTCGGCGCCGATTTTCCGCGCGACGATGGCAGTTACTACACCTTCCGCTTCGATCGCGCGCTCGGCAGTACCCCGCCCTATTCATTCCAGGTCGTGCGCGAAGACATGGACCGGATGTTGTTCCAGCATGCCCGCGAGAACGGCGTGGACGCGCGCGAACGGGTAAAAGTGGAACGCGTGGAATTCGACGACGCGGGCGTGACGGTGCACATCGACGCGGAAGGCGCGAAGTCGCGACTGCGCGCGCGCTACATGGTGGATGCATCCGGCCGCGACACTTTCCTCGGCAGGCAGCTGAAGCTGGTGCAGCGCAGCGAAAAACACCAGAGCGCGGCGATCTTCGCGCACTACAAGGGTATCGACTACAACCCCGACGACCCGGGCGGCAACATCATCAGCGTCAATCGTTTCGCGCAAGGCTGGGCGTGGTTCATCCCGCTGCCAGGCGGCATCACCAGCGTCGGCTGCGTGTGCAAGCCGGGTTACCTGAAGACGCGGCAAGGTGCGAACAACGACGACTTCATGGCGAAGACGCTGGCAATCGTGCCGGGCGCCGGCCGCCGCATGGCCAACGCCGAACGGGTGACGCCGGTGCGGT
>JAGWZT010000463.1 GCA_018971925.1 Lysobacteraceae bacterium
GGCAAGACGCATTCCAACAGCGGCAGCTTCAACAACGAGATCGGTTTGCCGCTGACCTTGCTGGCGATGCCCGAAGATACCCGTTACGCGGTGCTGGAAATGGGTGCAGGCAAGCCGGGTGACATCGCGTACCTCGCGTCGATCGCGCGTCCGCGCATCGGCCTCGTCAACAACATCGCGCCCGCGCATCTCGAACGCATGCACACGCTGGAAGGCATCGCCGAAACCAAGGGCGCGATGTACGAGGCGTTGCCGGCGGACGGCGTGGCGGTGATCAACGCCGACGATGCTTTCGCGATGTATTTCGCGGGACTCGCCGGATCGCGACGCAAGCTGCGCTTCGGCCTGGACGCGGATGCGGATGTCGGTGCCGCCGACATTGTGCTGGATGCGATCGGCAGCCGCTTCACGTTGAGGACGCCGGCGGGCGAAGCTGCCGTGCACCTGCCGTTGCCGGGCCGTCACAACGTCGCCAATGCAGCGGCCGCGGCGGCGCTCGCGGCGGCGGTGGGCGTGCCGCTGGACGCGATCGTCGCGGGCCTGCGGGACGCCGAGGCGGTCACGGGCCGGTTGCTGCGGCGCGAGTCCCCGCAGGGCTGGGCACTGATCGATGACAGCTACAACGCCAATCCGGGTTCCGCGTTGGCGGCGGTGGCGACCTTGGCGCTGCAGCCCGGCGAACGTTGGCTGGTGCTGGGCAACATGGGCGAGCTCGGCCCGGATGCGGCGGCGTTCCATGCCGGCATCGGCAGCGCCGCGCGCGAGCAGGGCATCGCGCGCATGTACGCGGTCGGCACGCTGGCGGCGAATGCGGCGGAAGCCTTCGGTCCGGAGGCGCGCGTGTTCACGGACCAGCCCGCGCTGGTCGCGTCGTTGCGTCGCGACCTGCACGCGAACGTCAGCGTGCTGGTGAAGGGCTCGCACGCGTCGCACATGGAACGCGTCGTCGCCGCACTGATGGACGACGACAAGGGGGGCGGCCGGCATGTTGCTTGAACTCTCACGGTGGCTCGAAATCTATTTCGGCGCGTTCCGGCTGTTCGACTACATCACCTTCCGCACCATCATGGCCGCGCTGACGGCGTTGATCGTCGCGCTGTTCTTCGGCCCCGCGATGATCCGCCGCCTGACCGAATTGAAGGCCGGGCAGGTGGTGCGCAGCGATGGCCCGCAGACACACCTTTCCAAGGCAGGCACGCCGACCATGGGCGGCACCCTGATCCTGGCCGCGATCGTGATCGCGACCCTGCTGTGGGGCGACCTGCACAGCCGCTACCTGTGGGTGGTGCTGCTGGTGACGCTGGCTTGCGGCGCGATCGGCTTCTACGACGATTACCGCAAGCTCGTGTTGAAGGATCCGCACGGGCTGCCTGCGCGCTGGAAGTACCTCGCGCAATCCGTGGTCGGCCTCGCCGCCGCGCTGTTCCTGTTCCACACCGCGAATGTTCCGGCCGCGACCGCGCTGTACGTGCCGCTGTTCAAGCACGTCGCGATTCCGCTCGGCGCGGGCTTCGTGGTGGTCGCGTACCTCTGGATCGTCGGATTCTCCAACGCGGTGAACCTCACCGATGGTCTCGACGGTCTCGCGATCATGCCGGCGGTGCTGGTGGCCGCGGCGCTGGGCGCGTTCGCCTATCTCGCGGGCAACGCGGTGTTCTCGGCCTACCTCGGCATTCCTTCGATTCCCGGTGCGGGTGAACTCAGCGTTTTCTGCGGTGCGCTGACCGGCGCCGGCCTCGGCTTCCTGTGGTTCAACACCTATCCCGCGCAGGTATTCATGGGTGATGTCGGCGCACTCGCGATCGGCGCGGCGATCGGTTGTGTCGCGGTGATCGTGCGCCAGGAAATCATCCTGCTGGTGATGGGCGGTTTGTTCGTGGTCGAGACCGCGTCGGTGATGCTGCAGGTCGGCAGCTTCAAGCTGCGCGGCAAGCGCGTGTTCCGGATGGCGCCCATCCACCACCACTTCGAATTGAAGGGCTGGCCCGAGCCGCGCGTGATCGTGCGTTTCTGGATCAT
>JAGWZT010000464.1 GCA_018971925.1 Lysobacteraceae bacterium
GCCGCGCGCACGTTCTGGCGCTGCGGTCCCTGCAGGCCATCGTCGAACGTGATTTCGGCGTCGGGTACACGCAGCCGCCAGGCGGGTTCGCGGCCGCCGCGACGCGGGTTGACGCAGCGCCCGTCGCGGTGCACCACACCCGCCGCTTCAAGATCGGCACGGCTGCACCAGCAGCGGAAAGCATGGCCGTCGTCCTGCAGTTGCCGCAAGGCCTGCGCGTAGGCTTCGCCGCGTTTCGATTGATGCAACGCAGGGGCGTCGGCGGTCAGCCCCAGCTGCGCCAGCGCCGCGAGGATGGCCGGCGTCGAGCCCGCGACTTCGCGCGGCGGGTCGATGTCATCGACGCGCAGCAGCCATTGTCCACGCTGGTTGCGCGCGCGCAGCCAACTCGCCAGTGCCGCCACCAGCGAGCCGAAATGCAGCTCGCCGGTCGGCGATGGCGCGAAACGTCCGCGGTATTGCAAGCGACCTCCTTTGCGCGCGGCGGGACGGCGGCTAGTATGCGGCAGACGCGCCGGCCATGGACCGGCGCAACGGGCCGCGCGAGGCTTCGCGGCGGGAAATCACGCCAATGGAACACGCCCATGAATGCAATCAGCGGAATGCCGCGTCGCCGTGAACTGACCGTTCGCGGCATCATCATCGGCATCATCATCACGATCGTGTTCACCGCCGCGAACGTGTACTTCGGGTTGAAGGCGGGGCTGACGTTCTCGACATCGATCCCGGCCGCGGTGATCTCGATGGCGATCCTGAAGGCGATGCGCGATGCGACCATCCAGGAAAACAACATCGTGCAGACGGTGGCCTCGGCCGCGGGCACGCTGTCCTCGATCATCTTCGTGTTGCCGGGCCTGGTGATCGTCGGCTACTGGACGGGTTTCCCGTTCTGGATTTCGGCCGGCATTTGCGCGACTGGCGGCATCCTGGGCGTGATGTACACGATTCCGCTGCGGCGCGCGCTGGTCACCGATTCCGACTTGCCGTATCCGGAAGGCGTGGCTTGTGCCGAGGTGCTGAAGGTTGGTGCAGGCGAGGGCGCGGATTCGAAGGACACGGTCGAATCCGGCGGCGCGGGGCTGAAAGCCGTGCTGTGGGGCGCGATCGTTTCCGCGATCTTCTACGTGATCGTGCAGACGAAGGTATTCGCCGCCAGCGTGACGGATTATTTCCGCGTGGGTGGCGACAAGGGCGGGGCCAGCGGCTTCGACTTCGGGCTGTCGTTCGCGCTGTTCGCGATCGGGCACCTGGTGGGCTTGTGGGTGGGCGTGGCGATGCTGGTCGGTGCGCTGATCGGGTGGGCGTGGGCGGTGCCGTATTTCACGCACGTGCATTGGGCCGCCGGCGCGGCGGCCGATGTTGCGCAGGCCGGATGGAGCCACTACGTGCGTTTCATCGGCGCGGGCGCCATCGGCGTGGCCGCGATCTGGACGCTCGCCAAACTGGTCAAGCCGCTGGCGAGTGGCCTCGCCGGCGCTTTCCGCGCGTCGCGCGCGCGCAAGTCCGGCACCTTGAACGAACTGCCGCGCACCGAACACGACATGCCGATCGGCATGGTCGGTTTGATCTCGCTGATCTGCATGATTCCGATCGCGTATCTGCTGTGGCATTTCGCGGTCAACAATGGCCTGGGCGGCGCGACCGCGACACTGGTGATCGGCGGCGTGGTATTCGTGATACTGCTGAGTTTCCTGGTGTCGGCGGTATGCGGTTACATGGCCGGCCTGATCGGTTCTTCCAACAGTCCACTGTCGGGCGTCGGGATTCTCGTCGTCGTGATTGCGGCACTGTTGCTGGTGCTGGGCGTCAAGCCGTTCCTGCCGCCCGGTGCGGACAAGGCGCTGGTCGGCTTCGCCCTGTTCATCACGTCGATCGTGTTCGCCGTGGCGTCGATCGCCAACAACAATCTGCAGGATTTGAAGACCGGCCAACTGGTGGACGCCACGCCATCGCTGCAGCAATGGGCGCTGGTGATCGGTGTGCTGGCGGGCGCTGTGGTGATCCC
>JAGWZT010000465.1 GCA_018971925.1 Lysobacteraceae bacterium
CGGCTGCCGGTAGTGCGCGGACAGCAGGGCATAGCGGAGCGCTTCCGGTGGATACCGCTCCAGCAGCGCATGCAATTGTTTCACGTTGCCGACCGACTTGCTCATCTTGGCACCGCCGAAGGTGAGCATGCCGTTGTGCAGCCAGTAGCGGGCGAAGGTTTTGCCACCGTGCGCACAGGTGGATTGCGCGATTTCGTTTTCGTGGTGCGGAAACACCAGATCCACGCCGCCCGCATGGATGTCGATGGTTTCGCCGAGATGCGCCGCCGCCATCGCCGAGCATTCGATGTGCCAGCCCGGCCGGCCGCGTCCCCATGGGCTGTCCCAGCCGGGCAGTTCGGCCGTGGAGGGTTTCCAGAGCACGAAGTCGGCGGGGTTGCGCTTGTACGGCGCAACCTCGATGCGGGCGCCGGCGATCAGTTCGTCGGTGGATCGCCCGGAGAGTTTTCCGTAATCAGCGAAGCTCGCCACGTCGAACAACACGTGGCCTTCGGCGGCGTAGGCGTGGCCCGATGCAATCAGGTTCCCGCACATCGCGATGATGGCGGCAATATGCTGCGTGGCCAGCGGTTCGACGTCGGGCGGCGCGACACCCAGCCTGGCCATGTCCTCCCGATAGATCGCGGCGTACTTTTCCGCGACGACCGCGATCGGAACGCCCGCTTCCTGCGCAGAGGCGTTGATCTTGTCATCCACATCGGTAATGTTGCGCGCGTACACCAGCTTGCCGTATGCGCGCCGCAGCAGCCGCGCCAACACGTCGAACACCACCGGGCCGCGCGCGTTGCCGATATGCACGTAGCTGTACACGGTCGGCCCGCACAGATACATCGTCACGTGCTCGGGATCGGCGGGCGCGAAAGCCTCCGTGCGGCGGGTCAGCGAGTTGTGGAGGCGCAAGGCCATGTTCGATCCGGTAGCCCGATTGGGCAAAATAATCAAGCAATTTTATCAGGTTGCACCCATTGCTTGAGGGCCTATTCAGGGTAGTGATGGTTCAATGCGGGTCATATCCGGAGTTGAGACGCCGCTGACGGCGTTGGAGCGCGATATGTACAGGGTCATCATCGCAGCGTTGCTCGCGACGTTTGCAATCGCGGCGAATGCACAGGGGTATGCACCACCCCCGCCCCCGCCGCAGTATGGGCCGCCCGCCAACGTGCATTATGGCTGGGCGGAAGTGCTGCGCGCCGATCCCGTCTATGGCGCCGTTGCGCAGCCCCCGCAGCAGCAGTGTTATCCGCAGACGGTGACGCGCGAGGACAACAACCACACGGGCGGCACGGTACTCGGTGCGATCGTCGGTGGCGTACTCGGCAGCACCGTGGGCAAGGGCGATGGCCGCAAGGCCGCGACCGTGGCCGGCGCCGTCGCGGGTGGCGCGGTCGGCAATCGCGTATCGGCCGCCAACGACCGCAGCTACACCACGCAGCAGACCGTCTGTCAGCCGGTGAACTACCCGCCGCAGCAACAGATCGTGGCATACGACGTGGAATACCGTTATCGCGGTGACGTGTACATGTCGCGTCTTCCCTACGATCCGGGCGAGCGTTTGCGGGTGAGGATCACGGTGGCGCCGGCGGATTGACCGACTCCATCCCGTTGCGTCCGCGCGGAGAGTGTGCGAGCATCTGCCGCTCACTGTTGCGGCAACCATGACGACATTGACCCGCCCATTCCCCGTCATCCTGACCAGCGCCCGTGCGGCGGCCGGGATGACTTCGCGCGCGCGCCGACCGGAGCACCGTCATCCGGCCGGGTAGGCAGTCGCGCGTTGGTGCAGCACCGAACGACGAAAACCCGGCCTCGTGCCGGGTTTTTGCTTTTCCGAACTCCGCAAAACCAGGCTTCCCGCCGTGGTTTGCGGGCAAACGGCGACGGTCAGGCCGTCACACGTTTGCCGTAGCGAGCCACGCAACTGCTCGCCACGCCGGCACATTCCCTGCCGGAAATCCGGTTGCATGAGGACCATGCATGAGCCTTCGCCATTTCATCACCACCCA
>JAGWZT010000466.1 GCA_018971925.1 Lysobacteraceae bacterium
TTGAGCAGGCTGTCGATCGCGCGCGCATTGGCCAGGCTCTCGACCTCGTTCATCACGCGCACGCCGGCAGTGCGCCATTCGGTGATCCAGATGGTCACGGCGATGTACGCCACCATCGTGACCAGCGTGATCACCGCATAACGCCAATCCAGCTGCCGCAGCATGAACGCGATCACCACCGCGATTTCGAACAGGGTCGGCACGATGTTGAACACCACCCAGCCCAGCAGGTTGTACACGCCGCGTGTGCCGCGCGAGATATCGCGGCCGACGCCGCCGGTATGGCGATCCAGGTGAAAGCGCAAGGAGAGCTGGTGCAAATGCCGGAATGCATCCAGCCCCGACGCGCGCATCGCGCGTTGGCTGACGCGCTCGAATACCGTGTCGCGGAGCTGCCCGAACAGCGCGCCGATCAGGCGCAACACGCCGTACAGCGCGATCAGTGCAATCGGCACCGTGAGTGCGGCGACGCGCGGATCGAGGTGGTCGACGATGCCCTTGAACGCGAGCGGTACGTAGACCGTTGCCATCTTGGCGATCACCAGCAACGCCGCGGCGATCGCCATGCGCACCGGAAAGCCGCGGATATACGGCCACAGCATCGCAAGTACCCGCAGCGTGCCGCTGCCCGAAGGCGGTTTTTCGGGTTCCGGCTGTGGTGCGGCAGATGTTTCCGATGTGGTCGCACCCGCGTGTTCGTTGCGCGGTGCGGCGGTCGCGTGCGGCGTCACCGCCGGTTTCGGCTTCGTGCCATTCGGATCGGACGGCTTCGGTTCGGGATGCTGCGGATCGGCCATGCGGGAATCATGGGGGCGCAGCGGCCGGGCTTCCAGCCTGATCCGCTAGACTTTCGCGTTCCCACGATGCCTGTTCCCCGATGACCTTCCGCACCCGCTTCGCCCCCAGTCCCACCGGTTTCCTGCACATCGGCGGCGCCCGCACCGCGCTGTACTGCTGGCTGGAAGCGCGTCATCGCGGCGGGCAATTCATCCTGCGCATCGAGGACACCGATCGCGAGCGTTCCACCGACGCGGCGGTGCAGGCGATCCTTGATGGCATGCACTGGCTGGGCCTCGATCCCGACGAGGGGCCGTTCTACCAGACCCGGCGGATGGAGCGCTATCGCGAAGTCGCCCAACAGTTGCACGACGCGGGCAAGGCGTACTGGGCGTACGAGTCGAAAGAAGAACTGGACGCCATGCGCCATTTGGCATTGACCGAGGGAGGTAAGCCGCGTTACGACGGAAGTGCGCGCGACGCGAGCCTGCCGTACCGCGACGATCCGAACCGCGTGCTGCGCTTCAGGAACCCGCAATCCGGCAGCGTGGTGTTCGAGGACAAGATCAAGGGCCGCGTCGAATGGGCCAACGCCGAGCTCGACGATTTCGTCATGCTGCGTTCGGACGGTTTCCCGACCTACAACTTCGCGGTGGTCGTGGACGACCTCGATATGCGCATCACCGAGGTGATCCGCGGCGACGACCACGTCAACAATACGCCGCGCCAGATCAATCTTTATGACGCGCTGGGCGCGCCCGTGCCCACGTTCGCGCACCTGCCGATGATCCTGGGCCCGGACGGACAGAAACTTTCCAAGCGACATGGTGCGGTCGGCGTGATGCAGTATCGCGAGGACGGCTATCTGCCGCACGCGCTGTTGAACTATCTCGTTCGACTCGGCTGGTCGCACGGCGACCAGGAGATCTTCTTGATCAAGGAAATGATCGACCTGTTCGACATTGCCAACGTCAACCATTCGGCCGCGCGTTTCGATTTCGCGAAACTCGGTTGGCTCAACCAGCATTACCTGAAGGAAGGCGACCCGTGCGAACTCGGGAAAGAACTCGCGTGGCATCTGGAGCGCCTCGGGATGGATGTGTCGAAAGGCCCCGGCCCCGCCGAAGTCGTGGTCGCGTTGCGCGAGCGCGTGCAGACGCTGAAGGCCATGGCCGAGCAGGCGCGCATCTGGTACGCGCCGATCGAGGCGTGGGACGACAAGGC
>JAGWZT010000467.1 GCA_018971925.1 Lysobacteraceae bacterium
CGCCACGGGTGCACCGTTGCCGGCCGCATGGTCACGCCTGATCGACGCGGCCGACGCGACGGCGTCCGTGCTGTCCGGGCAAGTCCCCACGCTCGGCTTCCTGCTGGAACTGCTGCAGGACGAACCGGCGCTGTCGCGCCTCGAAGTGGCACCCGTGTTGCTGGAAACCGTCGCGAAGGGCCGGCTCGGGCGTGCGGTGCCGCTGGATTCGAAACAGCTTCTCGGCAGCGCATTGCCCGACGCCGAAACACGGCTTGCCGCCAGCGTGCTCGGTGTTCCGCAAACGCAGCGCAAGGGCCGCAGCTACGCGCACCTTGCGGGTCCGTTCGGTGATGCGCTGCTGCGCGAAATCCTGGCCGATGCGCCCAGCCTGCTGGGCGGCGTCGCCGGGTTGCGCCTCTCGCTGGGCAAGCCGCGTCCGCTGGAATGGGAGTGGCAGCTCGAACGCGACGGCCGCCAGCGCCTGCTGCCGAAATTGCCGGCGCACCAGCGGCTGATCCGCGTCGGCGGCTTGTGGTACCTCGATGCGGAACGCGCCGAACTCGGTCCGCTGGATGGTGATGCCGCGGAAATGGCGCTCATCGACGCGCCGCCGCTCGCGCCTGAACACGCGGAGCCCCTGGCCGCGCGGGTCGCCGCATCGCCTTGGGCCGCGCGCATTCCCGCACCGCAGGCGTTTGCTGCCGTGCAGCGCGCGGACCTCGCACCCAAGCCGGTGATGATCTTCCAGGCGTTGACCCGGCACGCGCGCATCGGCGCCGGCACGCCGCCGCTCGCCTATACGCGGCTCGCGTTCGACTACGGCAGCGATCGCTTGCCGGGCCGTGGCGGTGAGGCCATCGTGCGGCGCGTGCGCAACGGCAAGCTGGTCGAGATCGTGCGCAAGCGCGCAGAAGAACTCGCGACGATGGAGCGTCTGGAATCCTTCGGGCTCGCGCCCGCGGTCGATTGCGAAGGCCTGCCGTGGGACATGGCCGACGCGCTGCCGGAAGACGCGTGGGTGTTCCCCGGCAAGGGTTACGCCGGGGCGCTGGAGGTGAACACGCCCGCACGCTGGCTGGGTCTGCGCGAAAAGCTGGAGGAGGAAGGTTTCGCCGTCGAGTACGCGTCGAGCTTTCCTTTCGAAGTGCTGGAAGGTCCACCGCGCTGGTACGGCGTCGCCCACGTCGATGACGGCGGCGAGGCATTCGAGTTCGAGATGGGCATCGAGGTCGAAGGCAAGCGCGTGAACCTGCTGCCGACCGTCGCGCGCGCGTTGTCCGAACGCACGCTGTCGCTGACCGCGCCCGAGAACGAAACGAAGGACGCGGTCTGGTACGCGCCGGTGGACGATCGCCGCCGTGTCGCGGTGCCGCTGGCGACGCTGCGCAAGCTGTTGGCGCCGCTGGCCGAATACCTCACGCACCCGCGCGACAAGTTGCGCCTGCCGCGGGTGCAGGCGGGGCGCCTGGAGGAATTCGAGGGCGCGTTGCCGAAAAACGGCAAGCTGGATGCACCGAAGGACCTCACCGGTTTCACCACGCGCCTGCGCGAAGCGGCGGAGCACGCCTCCGACGCGGTGCCTGAAGCCTTGATTGCCGAGTTGCGTCCCTATCAGCGCGAAGGCCTGCGCTGGTTGAACGCGCTGGCGGACGCGGGGCTGGGCGGCGTGCTGGCCGACGACATGGGGCTCGGCAAGACCGTGCAGATGCTCGCGCACGTCCTGGCGTTGAAGCAGAACTCGGCGTTGACGCAGCCTGCGCTGATCGTCGCGCCCACCAGCCTGATCCCGAACTGGCAGTCCGAAATCGAACGCTTCGCGCCCTCGCTGAAAGTGCTGACGCTGCACGGGCCGGAACGCGTCAAGAGTTTCGACCGCCTCGCCGGGCACGACGCGATCCTGACCAGTTACGCGTTGTTGCCGCGCGACCTGGCGGTGCTGCGCGAACAACCGTTCGCGCTGGTGGTGCTGGACGAGGCGCAACAGGTGAAGAATCCGCGCACGCAGGCGCGACGCGC
>JAGWZT010000468.1 GCA_018971925.1 Lysobacteraceae bacterium
CGCGGATTTCATCAGGCCACATTAACGAAGGGCACGTGGCAAACCCGGCTCGATTCGATGACAGTTTTGTCATCTGGCAGCCTCGGGACTCAGGGGAGGGCCCTGCGGTACTACGAACCACCTTTCACACGCTGCCATTCGCGCGCGATCAGGATCACGATCGCCACGTCGATGATGGTCAGCGCCATCAAGGCCAGCGAGGGCGCGTGTACCAGCCGGTCGATCTGGTAACCGATAAAGGCCGTGAGGAACAGCAAAGCGACCGGGTACGATCCACGCAGTCCGCGCAGCAAGCCGGCAACTAGACCCACCTTGATGGCTCCGTGGACAAGCAGATACAACGCCGCAAAATGCCGGGTGCTGACGGAGAGGTTCCGAGCCAGGTGCACGGCATGGTTCGCGATGAAGTCACCCGGATCCTCGGCGAGTTCCCCTTGGGTCATGAACGCCACCATGCGCAGGATCGTGGGCTGGCTGACTAGGAACAGGGTTGCGCCTCCGGCCATCTCAAGCATGCCGTCGACGCCTTTGAGCGCAATCCCAACCCGGTAGGCATGACGCCACCAGTTTTTTGTGTTGAACTTCACGTCTGCGAGAGTGGAACGCCTTCGCCAGAGGGAAACTGCATGCTCGCGACGGTGCCTGCACCCGGCGTACTTTCCAGCGACACCTTGCCGCCGTGCAACTCGACGATGGTTTTGACGATGGAAAGACCCAACCCCGTGCCGCGCCCGGCATCGTGGCGGCGGGCTGCATCGGCTTGATAGAAGCGATCGAACAGATGCGGCAGGTGCCGTGATTCGATACCTTCGCCCTGGTCGATGACGCGCACTTCGGCACTGCCGTTGTCGCTTGATAGCAGGGCAACGTGCACTTCGCCGCCGGTATTGGAATACCGGATCGCGTTGGTCAGCAGATTGGTGAGCGCCTGGCGGAACAGCGGCACGTCCGCATCGATCGCGGCGTTTCCTTCGACGCGAATCGCAATGCCGCGCGCCGCGGCGCCCGGCGCCTGCTGTGCGATCACGAACGCGCAGACCCGTGCGGCGTCGAAACGCTCGTGACGCAAAGCCAACCCGGCGTGTTCGGCACGCGCGATGAACAACAGGTTTTCAACCAGGCCATTGAGGCGCCGGCATTCCTCCAGCCCCGATTCGAGGGTGGCGCGGTAATCCTGGGCGCTGCGCGGATTCATCAGGCACACCTCGAATTCGCCGCTCAGATTGCTCAGCGGCGTGCGCAATTCGTGCGCGAGGTCGGCCGAAAAACGCGACAGCCGCGCAAAGGCTTCTTCGAGTCGCGTCAGCATCGCGTTGAACACCTGCACGAGATCGCGCAGTTCGGCTGGCCATGGAGGATCCAGCGGAATGCGTTCGGAAAGTTGCGCGGGAGTGACCGAACGTGCGGCGCGCGTGATGCGAGTGACGGGCAGCAATCCGCGGGCGACGACCCAACGTCCGGCAATCACGAGCAGCGGGATCAGCGTAAGGAATACCAAGGCCATTGTGCGGCGGAAATCGACCAGCAGATCTTCGTCATCCGTCGTATCGAGAGCGATCTGCACGTGTAGCGGCGCCGTGTCGCCCGGCGCACCCAAGGCAACGGTGGTCAGAACGTAGCTGTGACCATCCTTGCGAAAATGAAGCATCACCGCTGCCGACGGCGCATCGCCGACGGCAGGCGGAAACACGGATTCTGGAAGCGCCCGCCGCATACCGGGCGTCTCGCTCAGCATGCGGCCATCCGCGCCTATCACACGCCCCAGATATTCGCGCAGGCGCGTGCCGGTCGTTTCCTTGGTGATCTCGTCGATCAGCGCGCGCGGATCGCCACGGGATTCGCGCAAGTCCCAATGCAGCTCGGCTGTTTTCGCCTGCAAAAAGCGCAGATGTTCGATACCGAAGTTGGACGAAAGACGCCAGTCCGCGACGACGGCAAACACCATCATCGCTGCCAACGCAAGCAGGGTGAGCAGCAACGTCAGCCTGGCGCC